>DASXSR010000267.1:0-20092 GCA_036505875.1 Blastocatellia bacterium
CGGCGAGCATCGCCACCACTCTCTCCCAGTTCTTAAAAGTGTGGCTGAAGCTGCCCTGCAATCGAACAGCCTTCTGCACCAGCGGGTCGAGCGAAAAGTTTAGCGGCTGCGGCCCCCATCCAACTTTAGTAATCTGACCGCCCGGACGGACAATCTCCAGCGCCATCTTCAACGCCGCCGACGCACCTGCAGCATCGATCACCAGATCCGCGCCCAGCCCGTCGCCAATCGCTCGCATGTACTCCACGATCTCCATGCTCTGCACATCGACGGTGTGTGTGGCGCTCAGCGCACGCGCCACCTCGAGCCGAGAAGCGTCTTGCGTGATTCCGGCGACGATCAACGTTCCGGCGCCCGCAAGCCGCGCCATCTCGGCACAAAGCAGGCCAATGGGTCCTGGTCCGATGACGACAACGGTGTGACCCGGGAGAATGTGACTCTTCACAGCCACGGCATTATAAGCGACGCAGCAGGGCTCGGTGAGCGCGGCCTGCTCGAACGGCAGTGATTCCGGAATGTGATGTAAACATCGTGCAGGTACGCGAATGTAACCAGCCATCGCGCCGTCTGCGCCGTACCCGAAGCCTGTACGTTTCGAACACAAATTGTAGTCACCGGTGCGGCAGTACAGGCACTGTCCGCAAATCGTGGCCGCCGTTTCGGAGACGACGCGGTCTCCCTCACGAAATCCCTTCACGCGGCTTCCGACCTCGGCGACCGTGCCACAAAACTCATGTCCCAGCACGACGGGAACGCGCACAGGCCAGCTCTGAGAGTTGTGATATTGATGAACGTCGCTTCCGCAGACGCTGACTGCCCCTACTTGAAGCAGCACGTCTTCCTCGCCGATGTCCGGCGTCGGCAGTTCACGCAATTCGACCGCCCCGGGCGCGAGTTCGTACTGGACAACGCCGCTCATTGTCTCGCTCATGCGTGAATCCTCCGGGTTATCTCGGTCAACAAGGCTTTCAAGTCACCCGGCGTGATGTTGAACGAATGCGCGTCGATGGCAAGCGGCGCGCCGATGACGACCAACGGCGCGCCGTGCCTCGGCATGTCGATCGCCTCTTCGATCGTCAATCCGCCAACCGCCTGCACCGGAATATTCACAGCGTTTACCACGCCGTGCAAATCATCGAGCGGGCTGACGCGCCTCCCGCCCGCCGCTGCGATTCCGTTACGTTCATCATAGCCCGTATGATGAACGATGTAATCAACGCCTAGGTCTTCCATTATGCGGCTGCTTGTCGGTTTGTCTTCACAACCGAGGTTATCGCCCATGACCTTGATGCCGTAGTCACGTCCCGCCTTGACGACTGCCTTAACCGTCTCCACGTGGGCGCGCGCCATGACGACCACGTGTGTCGCGCCGGCCTTGGCCATCATCTCGGCTTCGAGATAGCCGCCGTCCATCGTCTTGAGGTCGGCGACGATCGGGTGACGCGGGAAGGCGTTGCGCAAGGCGCGCACGCCGCGCAAGCCTTCAGCCAGGATTAGCGGCGTGCCCGCTTCCAGCCAGTCAACTCCTGCTTCGACCGCGACGCGGGCAGTTTCGACCGCTTCTTCGATGCTCGTGAGGTCAAGTGATATCTGAACAACGATTGGGTGATTTGTTCTTGGCGACATATCTCCCTGCCTTCAATTCACCCGCGCGTTATGTTTGGCACAACGCTGTTAGTTAACGGAGAGTAGAGCGAGCAAGACAGGCCAAGAAGCGACTATTGCGACTTCTCAAACTTCAGCGCGGCCGAGTTCATACAGTAGCGGAGCCCGGTAGGCTTCGGACCATCGTCAAACACGTGGCCGAGGTGCGCATCGCATCTCTTGCAGAGCACCTCGATCCTCTCCGCTCCCAAGCTTCGGTCGCTTTCCGTCTGAATATTTTCCTTGGCGATCGGCGTCCAAAAGCTCGGCCAGCCGGTGCCCGACTCAAACTTCGTGTCCGAGCTGAACAGATCGTTGCCGCAGCAAACGCATTTGTAAGTTCCCTTCTCGTGATTGTTCAAGTATTCGCCGGTAAAAGCGCGTTCTGTGCCCTTTCTGCGGGTGACTTCGTACTGCTCGCGCGTGAGTTGACTCTTCCATTCGGCGTCGGTTTTGACGACCTTCTCACTCATGATGAATCCTTTCTGTGCGACTGAATAAAGTTTGATCTTCGCGGCTTTCGAGCGCGTGTCCGCTTCGACCAGTCCAGTGATTGCAGCCAGGACGACAATGATTGTGATTGAATTCATAAGAGGACCCTCGACGATTGAAACTGTATCACGAGCGGGCTTGAACTTGTAAATCGATGCTTGAATCGCGTGGTTTACGCTCGGCACGCTTTGGCGTATGATCGTTAGCCGCAGGCGCGACTTCGCAGGAGACCCTCAAGATGAAGAAAATTCGATCCGTTTTCGTTCTGGCGCTGTTGAGCGCGACGACGCCCGCGCAATTTATTTCCTCCGACACTTACACGCGCTACGAACTATTGGCGCCGGAGAGCCATCAATTCAAGATCTACTACGAAGTGACCGAGACACGGGCGGGCGCGAAGTTTCATTTCAACCCGATTCGCGAAGGAAGCGAGGCCTCCGACGAGTCAGTGATCGATCTCGCAACCGGGAAGCCGTTGAAGTTCGAGGTTGTGACCGGCGCAGAGGCCGTCAAGGCAAGCGGTGACGGCGCGCAAGGCGAGCGCTTCAATCCCACCGCAAAATATATCAAGGTCAATCTCGCCCATCCGGTCCCCCCTCGCGGCGAGTACCGGTTGGCTATCATCAAGACCTACAAGGACGACAAGAGCTATTACACTGAGGGCGACGCGATCGTGTTCAAGCGACCGCTCGGCATTCCGCGCAACAGCGTCGTGCTTCCTCCGGGATATGAAATCGTCTCGTCTTCGGTCGCAGCGCAAGTGCTGACGGAGCAGGACGGGCGTTTGAAGCTCGCTTTCGTCAATCCCGGCAGCGGCGGCCAGCTTGAAGTGACGATCAAAGCGCGACGGTTGCCTGCGGCCAAGAAAATGGAGGCGTCGCAATGAACTTCAGCAGAAGCGCCGTTGGCTGTGTGGTAGCTATCGCTTTTCTGCTTGCGTTGATCGTCGGGCGCGCTTTCAGTCAGAACCAGGCTTTCACGGAGCGCGCGTATCAAGATCGCGAAATACTCTACGAGCTCCAGGCGCCTGAGACTCATGCGTTTCGAATCACGCACGATTACACGGTGCGAAACGCAGGCGAGAAATACTACTTCAATGTGGTTCGCTCCGGCAGTCACGTCACCGATCCCGAAAGCATCGACCTGGAGAGCGGCGAGAACCTCAAATGGGAAACAATCGACGGCAAGACTGCTCGAGAGCGAAAGCTTGCGGTCGGAGACGTAAAAGATGATTCGGAGATAGTGGTAACCTATTTGGCGCGCCCTCTTGCTCCCGGCACGACAAATCGCATTCGCCTCAAGGAGACTTACGTCGACGCCAAGAGCCTTTATCTGGACGGCGACGAGTTGGTGTGGGATCGCACATTCGGGCGCCTGCGCAACACTCTGGTCTTGCCGTTCGGCTGGTATCTAACTGCGCTGTCCTCGCCGTCAACGATTCAGACGCTTCCAGACGGGCGTGTCTCGATCTATATTGTTAATCCGCGAAACGATGACGTGCGGGTCTACGTTCGCGCGAGGCGGCGTCCTGACGCGAAACCCAAGTAGCAGCGACCTTCTCGATTAGTCCCGCAAAGCGGGGAGCGGTGATGGCTAATAAACAAGATCAATCCCTGGAGAGCAGCTTCGACGCATTCAGTCAACACATCAGGCAGGCCCGTGAGCTTCGGACAAAGGAGCTGATTGATGAGGCGAGGCGCGTCGGGGCCGCCGCGCGTAAGCGTCGGCGGACGCTGGAGTCTGCGGCAAAGAAAGCGGGCCTCGACCTTGCCTCGGTGGACTTATTACACGATAAGGACTGGGAGTTAGCTGTGAGGCAAGTCGCGAAGCAAGAAAAGTCGGCCATCGCGCTTGCGAAGCAGCGGCGCGCCAGAGAACGGCAAGTTCTCCGCACCGTCACTAAATACCGCGAGCGTTTCGAGTACCGAAAGGGAAACCCGCATACGTCGATCTGCCTTTGGCAAGAGGCCGGGTCGCCAGGCCTCTTCTTCACTCCGCAGAGCTTCAATGACGGCGTCGCTCAACTCTTGACCAGCCCAACCCCGCCGCCCGCTCGCGTCGGACAGAACATCATACGCTTTTCCGCTGAGGTGAGGGCCAGGGCCGCGCACGATTTTCATCTCAATCCGGTGGCGGCAGCCGATATCCTCACTCGTCACCTTTTTACAACGACCGCCCCGCACGCCGGAGTGCTCAGCGCGACGGCCAATTACATTCCTTCGGGCACGATATTTCTGGGCGCGCCCGGAGATTGCGTGACCGCGGGTTCGGCAGGCGCCGAAGTGTTATTGATTATGTTCGTTACCATAATAACGGCCGCCGGCGACTTTATTGAATTGCCGCTCGGCGCTACTCAGTCGATCGTGGATCAGGAAGTGAAGGCTTCATGCGATGGCAAGAGTCGTTTGATCCAGGTGGGAACGATTAACGGCGTGGCTTTTCAGTTGGCTCACAATAACATTATTGCAGTGGAAGAGGGCGACTTCATTGGGGTCAGCGCAGGCTTTGATATCTTCATCTGGGGAGCTCTCAGGGGAGACGCGAGGGCGACATTCGATCCCCAGCCGTTCGGCCTCAACGTGCCGATGGTTCTTGTGAGAATCGATAGTTGAGCAATAGGAGGATTGGGTATGGCCGTCACAGTACGATCGATAAAGCTATGGCGTAAAGAAGTAGAGAACAGGCCGCGCGAACTGGCTAATACTTTGGGACCGCTGGTCGCGGCGGGAGCAGACTTTCAAGTGTTGATGGGCTATCGCTTTCCCGGCAACGAAAGCAAAGCCGCGATTGAGCTCTACCCGGTGTCAGGCAAGAAGGCGACGTCGGCGGCGCAGGCCGCAGGGTTAAGCGCGGCAGAGATTCCTTGTCTGTTGGTTGAAGGCGACAACAAACCCGGTGTTGCGCAGGCCATCGCCAAAGCAATCGCCGACGCCGGCATCAACATGAGTTTCGTTGTCGCACAGGCGGTCGGCAAAAGGTACTCTGGGATTTTTGGTTTTGAAAGCGACGCTGACACACGCAAAGCTTCGACTGTGATCAAGAAAGCGGCTGTCGGCAAGAAGAAATGAGATGCTGTCGAAGCGACTGCTAATCTTCTTCACCGGCAAACGAGATGCTCAGGTCGCGCGCAACTCGTGTCAATTGATGATCAGGCGGAACTGCTTTGATGGGTTGAGTCATTTTTCAGGACTTCCCCCTAAACTCTATAGCGTCTCCTATTATTCAGATTGCAAGAATCAGAGGCTCCGGCCCAATGATCACGAGCTCGCCGTCCGCCCCATACCACGCGAGTTCGAATGTATTGAGTCCTATTGACCGTGGGCCTCTCGGATATTGTGGATCGTAAACAGATACCTGGCGTGCTGTAATGCCCGCAACGACAACAGCGTGAAACGCAAAGATGCCGTCCACAGGTCGCAAGTCGATACCAACGATCGGATTTAATCCACCGTGAATAGCATCAATCAGATCATCTGTACCGCACCCGGTTTCATATGCAACAGCGACCGGAAGATCTCTTAACCCGTTAGCGATTTCATTCAAAAGCATTCCTGCTGCAGTATGCCCGCAACGACGCCGAATTTCTGCTTCAGTTAAGGAAATGCCCAGATGGGCGAGGACCATTCGAACACAAGCGGCTATGCAACTTGTTGGTAGCTCTTGAGGGAAAAGAGGCAGCACCTGTTATCCTTGGGAAGTGATTTGGCGCAGCCTGTCAAGCAACTCCTCGCGAGTCGGTCGACCGAGGAACGCTCCCGTGGCTGCGCTGATATATACGTCTGCAAGCAACGCTACCATCGGCTGGGATGCCGTACTGAACCAAATCGGCACGTCCCAAGCGAAGCTCTCCTCTACGAACCTCGGCTCGGCTGGATACAGCGCGTCTCCGATACTTGTTCTCAACCAGCACGTAACTACACGGCGGGCGGACTCGGCATCTGGAATGGCGAGCGACGGGGCAGCCGTTGAAGCGCGCGTTTCCTTGTTCTCCATAAGTGTTCTCTGCTACCGTCAATAACTGTCAAGTCAGATACTCTCGTTAGGTTTCATTCTAGCACAAGGAGTCAAAACGGAGACCGGCTTGCAGCCCAGCTTATTCTAGCTCAACGTTCGCGGATCGGCGGCGTCGCGCAAGCCGTCTCCCAGAAAGTTCCACGCCATCACTGCGATAAAGATAAACACACCGGGCGTCAACACCCACGGAAAGTCAGTGAGATAACGATTATTCTGCGCGGCAGTCAGCATGTTTCCCCAACTCGCCTCAGGAAGTTGTATACCCACGCCGAGAAACGAAAGCGCTACCTCGCCCAAAATGTAGAACGGCACCGACAGCGTTGCGGTCACAATTACAAATGAGAATGTGTTTGGGAGGATGTGCCGGGTGATAATTCGCAAGTTGCTGAAACCCATCGCGCGCGCCGCTATCACGTACTCCTGCTCTTTCAGCGACATCACCATCCCGCGAATTACTCGTGCCTCCGTTGCCCATCCAATCAAGGCCAGAATCACTACAATAATGAAATAGATCTGGGTGGAGCTCATCCCGGCGCCGAAGAGCTGTCGCAGTATCAGGATGAAATACAAGCTTGGCAGCGCCAATAGCACCTCGACCGCGCGCATCAGCGCGAAATCGGTCACGCCGCCAAAATATCCCGCAATCCCTCCGATTATCATTCCGATGATCGTCGATATGACGATGCCGACGATGCCGATCGAAAGCGAGACCTGGGCTCCGTATAGAATGCGCGAGAAGATGTCCTGGCCCATCTGATCCGAGCCAAACAGAAAAATATGACCCGGCTCGTCGACCGCGAACAGATGAACTCGCAAGCTGACGATCCACAGTATGCGATAGCTGTCTCCGGCTGCGAACAGCTTAATGGGATAAGTCCTGGAAGTGTCGTCGCGATAACTCGCAAGCTGAGGATCGACCGGAACGATCCCATAAACGAACGGCCGGCTCAGACGGCCCCGTTCATCGAATACGTGAACCCGTGTGAGCATCGGCGGATAGAAAGGCAGATCGTGCCGCGCGTTGTCGTACCTGTATGGCGCGATGAAGCCGGCCAATATCGCGGACGCATACATTGCCGCCAGAATCCACAACCCAATCATCGCGGTCCGGTTGCGGCGTAACTTATACCATAGTATTTGGGATGGAGAGCGGCCTTGAACGCGCGTTGCCGCAGGTCCCGGCGGTTCGGGTTCTATCGCCGGCACGCCGCCGATCAGCTCTGTGACGGCCGCTTGTTCACGCAAGCTTAAAGTCTGTTGCTCGTCGCCTTGGTTAAGGTCGGCCATAGACAAAACTACTCGAGACGAATTCGCGGATCAATGATCGCCAGCAGCACGTCCGCGATCAGGTTTCCGATCACCAGCATCAACACCAGCATCACCACTGAAGCCATGACTACCGGTTCGTCCTTGCTTGAGAGCGCGTCGAAGATCAGCGTGCCCAACCCCGGCCAGCCGAACACGTACTCGGTCAACAACGCGCCCGCAAGCAGCGTCGCCAGTGAGAATCCGAATATCGTTACAAGCGGGTTGATCGCATTGCCCAGCGCGTGTCGGGTCAACACTCGCCACTGGCTGAGCCCTTTTGCTCGGGCGGTGCGAATGTAATCTTGCGACAAAGTCTCGATCATCTCACTGCGCATTTGCCGGACGTATTGGGCAAGCCCAATTGTGCCCAGCACGATCATGGGCAGTACGAGATGCCAGAGAGAGTCGACGAACCTCTCCCACGGAGACATCACGTCCCACATCACCTGATTGTGGATGCCGCCCGCGGGAAACAAGCCGGTCTTCGCGGCAAACAGAATCATCAGTAAAGAAAAGAAGACGCTCGGTATCGAGAGTCCAAAGAATGACACGAAGCCAATCAACTTGTCTGCCCATCGATTGCGATATACGGCTGCCAACATTCCAAGCGGGATCGCAAACGCCCAGGAGAAAACCAGCGCCGAGCCTGTGAGCAAAAGCGTGTTTGGCACCCGCTCGCCGATCAACGTTGAAACGGGCGCGCTCTTAGTGAATGAGTATCCGAAATCTCCCTGAACCGCGGGCCAGAACCAATACCAATACCGCTCAAACACGTTGTTGCTGTCGAGGTGATACATTCGCACCATGTGGTCGACGTAATCCTTCGAAATGGAAGGGGTGGCCCTGATCGTATCGAGGAAGTTGCCCGGCGAAGCGACAAGCAACGCCTTGGTAATAAAGGTAACGACGATTATCAAAGGAATTGCAGCTAGCAGTCGCCTTGTTAGAAACGTCGTCATCAGTCATTAGTCCGTAGTCCGTGGTCCGTTGTCCGTGGTCACCGCTCCGATTGTCGCGCGGCTACGAACTACTGACTACGGACCAAGGACTACTTCTTCACATAAATCTCTTCGCAGTTCCAGGTGGCGCGAGGCGGAAGCGCAACGGGGTGAAGGTTACCAAACTTATCCTTGTAAGCAACAGCCTCGAGCGGAGCCACGAGATTTATCTCCGGCAGATACTCAGACCAGATGTGCTGGACCTGGGCGTACAATCGATGGCGCTCGGCCTGATCGAGCGAAGCGTCGATCTGCTCCATCAGCCGGTCGATCGTCGCCTCCCATTCCGTTGAGGGGCGCTCTTGACTCGGGAAGCAAACGTGTTGGAGACCTGAAGACAGCACGACGTTCTTGTTTCCGGCGGGACCGGTTGGGGGTTGGGGGTCCCACCCCAGCACGATAGCATCGAAGTCAAACCTTGATTGCATCTTGTCAATCAACACGCCGAATACGATTGGAGCAGAGCTCGCCTTGATTCCAACGTCCTGCAGGCTCTTTGCGACGAAGCTCGCCGTTTCGGTTCGCTGGCTGTTGCTGGCGTTGGTGTTGATGGCGATCTCGATAGTGTGACCTTTGTCGTCTTCCAGAAATCCATCACCGTTCGTGTCTTTCAACCCGATCTCCGCCAACATCTGCCGCGCGCGATCAGGGTCGTAGGGGTACTTCATTACGTCATCGCTATACCAAGCCTTGTCGCCCGGCGACAATAAGGAATAAATCGGAACGGCCCGCGCCGAGAAGACCGTGTTTGCAAGCGCCTCGCGGTTGATCGCGTAAGAGACTGCCTGGCGAAACTTTACGTCGCGGAAGAGCTTCCGCTTCCAATCCGCAACGAACGGCTTGTGAGTCTTCGGGTCGCTACCGGTGTTCTGATTGAGAGCGAAGTAGTTGGTGGTGTACGAGACACCTATGTCCTGGACCTTAACGTCCGGGCCCTCCATTCTTTTCACCAGCGCGTAGTCCTGCGGGCGAACGCGCGCCATCACATCGATCTCGCCCGCCTGAAACTTGGACTGAAGCGTGTTGAAATCCTTTGTGATGACGAAAACCATTCGGTCAAGATAGGGCAGGCGCTGACCCTTGTTATCAACCTTCCAGAAGTAGGGATTGCGTTCGAGCACTACTCTCTGACCGGTTACATACTCCTTTATGCGAAACGGTCCTAACCCGACAATTGTGCTCGGATCGTCACTGAGTTTCATGGTGTCGGCGAACCGGCCCGTGCGCCAGGGCTGTTCCCACTTATGCTTGGGTATGAGCCATAGATTGAAAATCGCTTCGAGAAAGCTGCCATTAGGCCGGTGCAGTTTGAAGCGGACGGTGTAGTCGTCGAGCTTTTCGGCCTCAGGATAAACCGGAGCACCGTTCTCGTCCTTGCCTTCGATGAATATGTCGCGGGCAGCAGTGTCGATGTTCTTGTCGAGGATAACCGCGTAGGTGAATGTCACATCATCAGCGGTAAACGGCTCACCGTCCGACCACATCACACCGCGGCGAAGGTAAAGGGTCCAAGTCTTCGCATCCGGTGACGCTTCCCACTTTGTGCATAGTCCGGAGTCGAAGTCGGGCGGGTCCCCACCGTTGCGATAATCGACCGGACACCGAAACACGTTGTACCAGAGAACCTCCGCCGAAACGATATCAGTTGCTCGAATGACGTTGAATGTCTTTGGGTCGTCCGGCTGCGAGAGCACGATGGTGCCGCCGTAGATGCCCGTCTCGCCTGTGTACTTGTAAGGGTCCTGTGGCGGATCGCCTTCGAATCGAGGGTTAGGCGTACCGCTTACGCTGCGCGGCCCGCCGCCCCGGCAGCCCGCTATGACCATCATCGCAGCTATCAGAACAGCGACGACAGTATTCCTCATTTCGTTATTCTCCTTTGGGGGAATCACGATGTGGACGCTTGTCGAAAGACAAAGTATCTTAACGTAAATGGCGTGTCAAATCAGTAACGCCGACCGCTTCGCATATTTGACGGGAGAGACTACAATAGGAACCCTCAGGAGAAAACCAAGATGAAAAGACTTATGAGATTCAGCTCACTAGCTGTGTTTGCCATTCTCGTGTTCGTTGCAGGCTTGGAGGTAGCCTTTATGAGTGAGACCACGCAAGAACTCAAGCCGTTTCCTCCACCCAAGACCGAGCCGCCCATCATCACCCCCGGCAAGGCCAGCAGCGATCCTCCGTCGGACGCGATCGTTCTGTTCGACGGCAAAGACCTTTCCAAGTGGCGCAGCGCGAACGGCGGCGAGGCGAAATGGAAAGTACAGGACGGCTACATGGAAGTCGTTCGGCGCACTGGAGACATCGCCACGGTTCAAGAGTTCGGCGACTGCCAGTTGCACATTGAATGGGCTGCGCCCGCGGAAGTCAAAGGCGAGGGTCAGGAGCGCGGCAACAGCGGCGTGTTTCTGATGGAACGCTACGAAGTGCAAGTTCTCGATTCCTACAACAACAAGACCTACTATCACGGACAGGCCGGCGCGATTTACAACCAGTACGCACCGCTGGTCAACGCGTCGCGAAAGCCGGGCGATTGGCAGAGCTACGACATCGTCTTCAAGGCCCCGAAGTTCGACGAGCAAGGCAAGGTGACCGAGCGCGCGCGGATAACGGTGCTTCACAACGGCGTTCTGATCCAGAACAACGTAGAGATACACGGCAACACCTGGCACGACCGCCCCGCCTTGTACCTCGCGCACGGCAACGCCTCCTTGAAGCTTCAAGATCACGGCAATCCCGTGCGCTATCGAAACATTTGGATCAGACCCTTGTAGGCGCGATATGCCGGTCAGCGAAGAGTATCTCGATTACGTCGTGGATCAGCTTGGGTCCCTCGGCCAAATTGTCTCGAAGCGAATGTTCGGCGGCGTTGGTCTTTACTTCGACGGATTGTTCTTCGGACTGATTGCCGGCGACGTCCTTTACTTCAAGGTGGACGATGAGAACCGGCGAGAGTATCAAGACGCCGGATCAAAGCCATTTCAACCCTACGGCGATGAGTCGTATTCGATGAGTTATTACGAAGTGCCTGCAGAGGTGCTTGAGGACGTCGATCGGCTCAAAACGTGGGCGCGCGGAGCGGTTGCGGCTGCCGAGCGAAAAGCCTCCGCGGCAAGACCCCCAAGGAAACGCTACGTTCCAAGAGGTTGACCGATGGGTAAGTTGAAGGACTTTCGAGGCATCGAAGGGCAAGACTTCTTCGAGATGGACCGCGGCTTTCAGACGTTGTTAGCTGATCTGCTTCCCAAAGGCGAAACATCGCTGGTGTCCAATTCGCTGCATCATTGCGCGAGGCTGGTCGCGGGACGTTGGAACGATCTCGCCCGCGAAGCCAGCCGCCCCGAACGTCTTCCCAAAATTGTAAAGTACGATCGAGCAGGAAATAGGGTCGAGCGCGTTGATATGGGCCCGTTGACTCGCCACCTTCGCCGCGAGGTCGCTGAATTCGGAGTTCTCACCGATGTGCGAGGCGAGGTACACAAGTTCGCGCTGGTCTACTTGCTTGCTCACAACGGCGAAGCTTCGGTGAATTGCGGCTTGAGCTGCACCGACGGGTTGATTCGCGCGATCGAGGCTAAAGGCTCGGAGTTTCTTCGCGAGACTTACTTGCCCCTGCTGCGCTCGTTCGACACGCCTCTCGCCGGAGCGCAGTTTGTCACTGAGCGAGACGGCGGGTCAGACGTTGGCGCGATCGAGACAGAAGCGAAACAGAACTCCGAAGGCACATGGTCAATCAGGGGCGAGAAATGGTTTTGCTCGAACCCCGATGAATATTTTTTGGTTGCAGCTCGGCCTGAAGGGGCGCGCGCGGGCACTGCGGGCGTCGCCGTGTTCCTCGTCCCCCGAGTGCTGCCCGACGGCGCGCTCAACAAGATCTCGTTCAAGCGGTTGAAAGACAAGCTCGGAACGCAATCGCTTCCAACCGCCGAGATAGATTTCAACGACGCGACCGGCTATGCGATAGGCGACACCGCCGAGGGGTTTAGGACGTTGATGAATTATGTGATCGACGTCTCGCGCATTCATAACGCCGTGAACGCATGCGGCATACTTCACCGCGCGTTCATGGAGGCCCGCAACTATGCGCGCCAGCGCGACGCGTTCGGGGCCGCGATTATCCAGTATCCGTTGGTCCAGGAGAAGCTGGTGCTGTTGCTCGAAAGATGCTGGCGCTATCGCGTGCTCGCGTTCAAGCTGGTGTCTTTAATTGAACAGAACGGCCTGTGCCCGTCTGACCAGGGCCAATCGATGTGGCAACGGTTTCTCATCAACCTTGCGAAATACCGAACCGCTTCCACGCTCACCGACTCGGTCCGCGAGACAATTCTGCTTTTGGGAGGCAACGGTATCATTGAAGACTTCACTGTGTTGCCAAGATTGCTGAGAGATGCGATGATCATCGAGACTTGGGAAGGAACGCACAATACGCTTTGTCTTCAGATGATGCGTGATGCGGCCAAGTCCGGATTGATTGATCGCTGGCGAAGCGAGATCGGCACAGTGCTCGAGGAATGGCCCGCGCAGCTTTTGTCACGAACCCGAATGGTCTTTGAACAAGCTTTTAACCAGACAGGAAAAGAATTGTCTCTTGAGCGACTGTCGGACCGCGGGTGGGCGGCGACACACGCGCGCCGGGCGGTGGATGCGTTGGGTGCTCTTTTGGAGCTAGCTTGGATGGTCAGCCTGGCGTCGCGCAGGTCCGAAGATGATGCGACGCCGGCTCTCTTGGCGGCTCTTTCCGCGCATTTCTTGTTGCCCGATTCGCGAACGTTCGCCGGGTTCGACTCGGGCGCGACTTCGCGGTTTTGGGGACTGCTTATTGAGGAAAGTCCCGTGAAAGCGGACGTAACCGCGCTGTGACGCCGATCCTTTTCAGGCAGTGAAAGTCCCGGAAAATGACTGAATGAAATAATTCCTGCTTTTGAATCATTTATAATAGCAGGCGCTGCGCCGAGCGCTTCCTTCCCTGCTGTTTAGTCGGAGGTGCAACCATGAAAGATGATAAGCCGAAGTCTCTGCGAGTGAAGCGACTCAGCATAATGGGATTCGCGATGGTCATTGTGTTGTTACCCTTTGGCCTTTACTACCTATTCTTCGTCTCCTCACAGATTGACTACTTTACGAACCGAGACTTTCGGGTGCTCGCCGAGATCGGCAATCAGATAAGCGCAAAGGTCGACAACCTTTCGAATAATCTTATCTACGCGGCGCGGAAAACAAAGCAAGACAAGAGCTCCACTACAAAAGTAGAAGGCAAGAATCGGGATGAGACGGCGAAAGAAACGGTTAAGCAGGCGGCGAAGCCGGAAGCTGATGTCCAGAAAGTTAAGGCGGCAGTAAGTCTCGTCCCTGACCTAAAGTTCGATCCTGCTCAATACCAGCAGTTCAAAGGCTCGACCGTACAACAATCGGCCGCTACAGCAAAAAAGGCGCCGCCCAACGGAGCCGAAAGCCCTTCGATCGTTGACAAGAACCGAAGTCATCGCCGCGCAACTCCAACAAATAAGCCCGTCACGACTTCGGCAACAGCCGGTTCCCAACCTCGCGTCACTATGAGCGTCAATCCGGAGCAAGGCTCCTTTTGGCTTTATCTGCATTACGAGGGCGCCTCAAGCGACTTGCCCGCAAACTTTCCGGTCAAAAGCGAGCTGAACACGCTGTTCGAGCCTCTTGTCTCCCGATATGTGATAGACGAGAAAACTGAAACACAAGAGCGGTTATACGACGAAGTGCTGGTCGCCGAACAGGAGAACGGAAGAGTGATCTTTCAGCACGGCCCGCCGGGACTGAACGTTGTCACGCTGGACAATATTTTGAACAGCAAGGGTGGCAAGCTCGAGCCGAAGCTGACTGAGCAGTCCAGCGGCCTTTTCGACGTGCAACTGGCCGGCACGCCGCACACACTCTTCTTGCAGCCGATCAGGCTGGGGCTCTCAGCCAACGAAGACGAGAAACAGCAAGGCGTTCGCTGGTTAGTGTGTGGCTTAACTCGAACGGATCACTTCAGAGATAAGACCTTCGCGGTTTCCTACACGGTTCTGATAATTTTTGCGGCCGTCGTCTTGTTGGCGCTGCTGAGCTGGCCGTTGCTGAAGTTGAAGCTGATGGGCCCGAAAGACAGGCTGCGGCGCCCCGACCTTGGCCTCACCGTGCTATCGGCACTGATGGGAACTGCGCTACTGACTTTCGTTCTCCTGGATGTGCACACCTACGTCAGCCTGGAGAACAGACTCGACCATAATCTGCAGGTGCTCTCCGGGAACATCAAAGCAAACTTTCAAAAGGAAGTGGTTGCTGCTATCAGTGAGTTGAGAGAACTCAACGCCAAATTAGTAAGCAAGGCTCAAGAGGAAAAAGCCGGGGCTCTAAAAGACTTGGCGACTTCCATGAGGTCGACTAGCGTGAGTCCTGACAGAAAACAAGCGCTTTCCTTGTTGGGTTATGTAAACATCTTTGTCTGGAACGGTTCCCGGCGCGTTGAGCAACAACAGAAGCGGTCGAGTCAGACCACATTCAGTGTTCTGACCGGCAACGAAGGTCGACTCGAGGCCAGGCCCGGTCAGGTCCAACAAGGCGACATCAGTTTCGATAGGGCGCCCTATCCTTACCTCAACGGGGCGTCGTGGACCGATTCCACCGGTCAGCAACGCATTAAGTGTACGACGAAGAATGAAACCACTGCGTTCGTCGATGTGTCCAATCGTCAGTTTTTCCGAAACGCGAAATCAGACAATCTATGGAAGCTCAAGGAAGCGGACTCCGATTACACGCTGGAGATGGTAAAGCTAAGGACCACCGGTGAAAACGCCGCGATTATCGCGACTAAAGTGCCGCTGTCGTCCTGGATCTCGAACCTTGATACACGGCTGTTATCGCTTATGGGAACCGTACTGCCGGCGGGTTATGGTTACGCGGTGATCGACAGCAACGGGCAGGTGCAGTTTCACTCCGATGAACTTAAGAATCTTGAAGAACAGTTCTTTGCTGAATGCGAGAACAACCACCAGCTTCGGGCAACAGTTCTGGCTAGAACGAATGGGTTCATTAATGCAACGTACCTCGGCAGGGCGCACAGCTTGTATGTTAGCGCTCTCGATGGGACACCCTGGATGCTGGTCGTATTCAGAGACAAGCAACTCGCCAGAACCGTCAATCTCGAAATGAACACGTTATCGATAATGCTTTACCTCGGATTCGTGTTGATTCCGTTTGTCTTGATCTCCGCAATCGTGATTCTGACCGCGGTGATCCGTCCAGGCATTCTACCTCAGGAGGGCGAAAGGATGAGGTGGCTGTGGCCTGATCCCCGTCGCGCTCGCCGGTATGAAGTGGTGATAGGGATCAGCGTTTTGATCGTGGCGATTCTTTTAGTGGCACTCACCTTGTCGGGCGGATTGTTTCTGTTTGCGTCTTGCGTCCTGCTCCCATATCTCGCAGCGGCGCTGGCGGCGTTCATACTCATGAAGGATCCAGGTGAAAGTGATTCGGGCCACTTGAGATCGGGCAGGTTGCTTTCTTATCGCAACGGCTATGCGATTGCCTTTGCGGGGCTTCTTACAATCGCGGCCGTGCTGCCGGCCGCGGGGTTCTTTAAGTTAGCCCGCGCGTTCGAGTTGAAGCTTTTGACCAAGCAAGGTCAGGTCAGCATTGCCAAAGCGCTCGAACAACGCAACCAACAAATCATCTCGCAGTACGCCTCGATCGACTTCGGCGACCAGGCAGAGAAAGGCGGCAAAGTCGAGGGACGGCAAGTTGCTCAGCCCATCTCGATCAAGCGAAAGGCCGCCTTTCTGCGGCAACGACTCGACGAATCAAACCTGGACGTTTACGACTCGTTTTTCTTTGGCACCACCCATCCTGATAGCCCCCAGGATCAGTTTCAACCTGAAACACTTGGAGGCGTTGATTGGATCCTCGCGCAATTCCGGCCCGCTTACAATCAGAGCTGCGTCGAGAACCAAGAACTGGCCAAGGGCGCGTCGTCAGATGGACTTTGGCGCTGGCAAACGGACGGCGGGGATCAGATTTTCCTCGAGAAAGACAAGGATGGACAACCAGGAGAGCCGTCGGTCACCCTGCTGTCTACGATACCGGATGTAACCGCATCCGACGCGTTATGGAAGTGGCTGGCCGTAAGTGCCGTTTTAATCATTCTCGCCGTCTCACTTTATGGACTTGTTCGCTTTGTAGCGCGCCGCTTCTTTTTGCTGGACATGGATTTGCCCTGCCCGGCGGCTTTTCCCGGAAGCTACGTCTTGCTTCGCTCGTCGATGGCGCCCAACGGAAGCAAATGGAATCCGGCGGAGTATTACGTTACCGATCTCGGCCCGGTGAAAGATTGGCAGACGTGGAGAAAAGAACTCGTCTCCGCCGCTCCCAAAACCGGTATCTCAGTAGTGCTCGATAATTTCGAGCGTTGCATGGACGACCCCGAGGCCTGTCGTGAAAATCTTCTGGTAATCGAGCATTTCCTGAGCGCCGGAGGACGTGTCGTGGTGGTTTCGACCGTCGATCCGTCCGGCTTTTCATTCATCCGGACTGCAAAGTTGCTGGAAAATGGCAGCGCGGAAAGCGCTTCGACCGAGCCTGACTACGAGTCGGACTCGGCAGAGGTAACGCAGCCAGGCGCGGACAACGGACAGCCCGTAACGCTTTCTCCCGCGGATGCTGACATACAAGCTCGATGGACGACCGCCTTCACAAACTTCGGACTGGTCTTCGCCGCGGACAATTCCAACCCGAATTTTGTTAAAGCAAATCCCGAGTTTTTGAGAGTGCTAAGAACAACTCGGCCGTGGCGCTACATCGAAGTGATCGGGAAGGGCATCGTAAATGGGACGCTTCCGCGAGAGAACGACAATGCTCGATCGAGTGCCGAGGAGCAAATAATCCACGTGGTCGAGCAGGCCCGCCCTTATCATCAGGCTCTTTGGGAAACTTGTTCGGAGGGCCAACGCTGCTCCCTCATTCACATCGCTCAAGACGGTATGATCAGCCCCAAGAACAGGCACTTGCGCCGTTTGGTGAAGCGCGGACTTGTGGTGCGCGATCCGTCGCTGCGTTTGATGGACGAGAGCTTCCGGCGCTTCGTCCTCTCGGCGTCCCGTGACGAGGACGTCGAGGGCTGGCAGCGACAAGAAGGGGGCAGCGCCTGGCAAGTAATGAAAGCGCCGCTCTTGTTGATCGTCATTACCGTCGCTCTGTTCTTGTTCGTCACTCAGAAAGAGATATACGATTCGACTGTAAGCTTCATCTCCGCCATTACTCTCGGAATCGGGGCGTTGTTCAGGCTTCTGGGAATGTTCCAAAAGAGCAGCGGCGCAAGGGCGCCCGACGCTTAGCAGACCATGCCGCACGCGTAGCTGGCATCGATGAAAAAGAAAGTCCTGATCGGTCTTATCGTCGTGCTCTTGCTGCTGGCCGGAGCCTTCTTCTTCGTCGTGCCGGGGCAACTGGAAAAGCGCCTGAACGTCGCGCTTAGTCCGCCTCCGTACGCGGCCTCCGAACGCGCCATCGAGCTTCACAAGAAACTCCTGATCACCGATCTTCACGCGGACTCGCTGTTGTGGGACAGGAACCTGAACGATCGCGCAACTCGCGGGCACGTCGATATTCCGCGGCTAATCGATGGCAACGTTGCGCTGCAAGCTTTCACCGTCGTAACCAAGACGCCTTTCGTATGGAAGATGAACATCGAGCGCAACGACGACAAGACCGACAACATCACCATCCTCGCGGTCGCCGAGCGCTGGCCCACTCCGACTTGGAGCAGCCTTACGCAGCGAGCGCTTTATCAGGCTAGAAAACTGCAAGGAGAAGCTGGTCAATCGAACGGCAAGCTTACGGTGATCAAGACGTCGGCGGACCTTTCAAGCTATCTGGACCGACGGATCGGGGACCCGCACATCACCGCGGGATTTCTGGGGATCGAAGGCGCACACGCGCTTGACGGCAACCTCGACAACATCGACGTGCTGTTTGACGCGGGCTTCAGGATGATGGCGCCGACTCATTTCTTCGACAACGACATTGGCGGCTCGGCGCACGGAATCGAAAAAGGCGGACTGACCGACAAAGGCAAAGAGATGATCCGCCGAATGGAAGCACGGCGGATGATCGTCGATCTCGCGCACGCTTCGGCGCAAACGATCGACGACGTGCTGGCCATTGCGACGCGCCCGGTTGTGGTGTCGCACACCGGCGTAAAAGGCACTTGCGACAACCAACGCAACTTGAGCGACGATCAATTGAAAGGGATCGTGCGAACAGGCGGGGTGATTGGAATCGGCTATTGGGAAACGGCGGTGTGCGGCAAAGACGCGAAAGCCATCGCCAAAGCGATTCGCTACGCGGCCGATCTGGTGGGAGTCGATCACGTCGGGCTCGGATCAGATTTTGACGGAGCGGTCACCACGCCTTTTGATACAAGCGGGCTGGTTCAAATTACGGACGCACTGATTGGGGAGGCCTTTACTGATGAAGAGATCGGCAAGATAATGGGCCGCAACGCTCTCCGATTGCTGATACAGAATCTGCCTTGATGTTCAGGCGGCTCAGTCCGTGGGAGTGACATGTCTATAGAAACAATGCAGGCGCGTGCACCCTCACTCCGGAGGAGTGACCTGTTTGTAGCATCAAGAGGGAACACCGGGTCGCATACGTACATGTGCAGGCTAACGAAGAGGTGACTCCTTACGGAGTCAGGACGATCCAGCGCGCCGCGTTCTATAGACAGGCGCCTCCTGTGGAGGCAGACGATCCCACGTCCCTAGCTAGACAGACGACTCCTCTGGAGTTGCGGGCGGGATGCAACGCGGGATTGGGAGAAGCGTCAACACCAAGGGTCATCGTGACTGCAACGCTTCCAGCAGCAGTTGCAGTTCCACCGCAGCCGTATAACTCAGATTCGGATCAGCCGCGAGCGCCGGATCGCGGTCGCCGCGCAGGATGGCCCGGAGTTTGGCTACCAGCGTTTTGGCCCACAGCGGATAATCTTCCTTCAACCATTCATCGAGGTATTGTTCCGCTTCGGTCGTGGCGCCCTGCTGAATGGCCTGAAAGACCCTGGCGAAAAGTTGTGCCTGATTGGACTGGCTCTCGCCGCCCGCGCGACGGTAGGCCAGGTAGCTGCCGATGGCTTGCTCGCGCGCCGCTTCCGCCGCGTGCGCGTTGCCGGTGGCCTGTTCCAGGTCGTGCAGGATGTCCCAGGTCATCCAGGGTTGGGCGGCGTGACCGAAAGGCTTTTTGCACTCAATTGCCCGGTGTAGTTCGCGCCGGGCTTCGTCGTAACGTTCCAGCTTGATCAGGGTATTGGCCAGATTGCTGCGGTCGAGTCCTTCATTCCGCTTGTCCTGCAATCGGGCATAAATATCCGCCGCCTGTCGGTAAAAGGTCGCCGCGTCTTCCAGCCGCCCCATCTGGTCATAAAGAGTGCCCAGTTCGCCCAAGCTGGAAGCTTCGCCCGCACGGTTCTGCTGTTGCACCTTGATCGCCAGCGATTGCCGATATGCCTGCTCGGCCTGCTCGAACTGCGCTGCTTCACGATGCGCTATTCCGATCTGATGCCAGAGGACGGCGACGCTACCTGGCTCGCCCATGGACTCGAAAATCCGGCGCGCTTCCCGGTAACTTTC
>DASXSR010000268.1:0-4923 GCA_036505875.1 Blastocatellia bacterium
TAGTATAGTCGCCCCGATTCAACCGGCTCTCCCAACAGCTTCTCGCATGCAAGCGCATAAAGCACTGGCTGAAGATGCTGACCGCCGCCGATGATCACCCCCTCCTTCGCGCGAGCCTTTCCGGTCTTGTGATCCGTCGCGCGAAGCTTGCCTGATGAGTGCCGCTCGACAAGGTCGATCGAGCCTCGCAGCCTCAAGTCTCCAGTCGCATTTCGTAAGCCAAGCGGCACCGGGTCGGGAACGCTCGAGGGATCTTCCTCCTTGCGGTCGCGATCCGCGAGCCCGAACGACAACTCAAACTTGTAAGGTATCCAACCATCCATGGAGTCAGCATAACGCCTGAGCCACTCGCGCAAATCGGCGCCGATTGAGTTGATACCGTCCTCCCACACCTTTGGAATCGCCGGCCACAACTTATCTTCAAGGTTAACGGCTTCCTGGCGCAGCACTTCATTCACCGTGTCGATCGCCCGTTCGATGTTTCGATGCGTGATCGGCAACTCACCCGCCGCTCGTAACCGGGTGAGCGTCTCGTACTGAACTTTGTGAAAGAGCGAGCCGCGCGTGAGCGGATCGATGACTTCGAGCGCCGCGGGCTCTTCGCGAGGCTGGAGCTTGTGCACCGTCTGCAGGAAGAACCTGTAGGGGCACGCGGCGAAATTTTGCAGCGCGGTCGGCGAGAAGGATCGCGACGAGAGTTGATGCGCCGCAAGCGCCTCGCGCGCGGCGTCATCCGGATCAACCAAACCATCAAACGTGGTCCACCGCCGCAGCCATTTGCGCGATCGCGCTCGCAGCGCGCGGGCAAGATGGGGATTTGAATAGAGCAAATAGTGAGCAGTGCCGGCCGTAGTGTCGGGATCGGCATCCAACAACGGTCCCAGCAACGCGAGGTCATACTCCGCTTCATCGATTGCGTCACGCGCTTGCGCGGGCGCAGGCCAGCCGAGTCTTCCGCTGGAACCCGATTCAGCGCGGGTGCCAAGCTCATCAAACCCGGGCAGCTCCCCTTCGGCAGCGCGAAGCGCCTCGAGTCCGTAGAATGAGGGCACTCGCGGACGCGACTGCTGAACGTCGATCCGTGGATAAGAAAGGTAGATTCGCCTGGAAGCGGCTCCCAGAGCTAATCTCAAGGCGAGCCGCTCCGCAGCCACGCGGTCCTTCTGCGTCACGAGCTGCGCCGCTTCGAGCAAGGATCGCTCCGAGTCGAGAAGTATCGGGTCCTCAATGATTTTCCGAGGGAAGAGCTTTTCAGCGAGCCCGGGAACGAACACCACATCGAAGGTCATCCCCCGAGCCGCGTCGGTCGAACCCACAAACACGTGGCCGTAACGCCGTCGCGGAGGCGCCGTCGGCAGGTCACGAAGACGAGCCGTCAATACTTGCTGCACCTCAAACAGCTCGATTGGACCGACCGGAGACATAGGCGCAAGCTCTCCGAGAGTCTCGATCACATTCTCGGGTTCTCGCAGCGCTGTCGAGGCAAGTTGAGTCAGCCGCGTCAGCCACTCGCCCCACGTGCCTCTCTCCGGCAACGCTGCGAGTCTCTTTATCAGCGGCAATGCAAAGTCCCGAAGGTGAGTCAGATCGTTGATTTCCAAATCCAGGAGGGCCACGCGCGTGTCCTCTTCATCGCTGACCTCCTTTCGTCGCAGGCGCAGCTCTCGTTCGAGTCCTGTGATTCGCCGCTCCCAGCGCTCTTCGCTACCGATTACCGCGGACTCGACCAGCAAGCGCTCCCATCGCCACGGCGCGCGAACCGTTCCGTCCACAACCGACCTCCGTTCAAGTTCGATTGGCAACGGCGCGTCTTCCAACTCCTCTTCCGTCTGGTCCGCGATGTCGAGAGGCGTCGGAATCAAATCGTGTTGCGGCGGGGTCCAGTGCGCATCGATCTCCCCTGCTTCCGCGTCCGCCGGATCAGGAACCTGCGCGAGCGAAAGGTATTCGGCAAAACGGCGCGCGGACAGCCCTTCCGCTTTGCAGGCAAGCAACGCGAGAAGCGCGCGACCGGCCGCGTCAGGTCGCGAAGTCCCGCGCGCAAAGTACGCGGGAATTGTCGCACGGCGAAACGCTTCCTCGAGATGCGGCGCGTATTCGACGGGCGATCGCAGAAGAACTGCCATCTTGTCGAAAGCAACTCCGCCGGCCGCTTCTTGCTGAATCGAGCGCGCGATCTCCACACACTCGCGGGCTTCGCCGGGCCACGAGCTGAGGTTGACGCTTTCATCCAATTCAGACGGCTCGCAACAAGAGTCCTCGAAGAGATGACGCTTGAGTGAAACCAGAGAGCTTCCTTGCGCGGGCTCGACAATCATGGATGCGGCGCAACCCAGAGCCTTTTCCAGGTGTACGATCGTGCGCTCATCGCCGCGAGGCAGTGTTGCAAACACCGCCGGCGCGCGCCCGGCAAGCGCCGCTACGAGTTCGGCTTCAAGCGATGAGGTGACCTGAACGTCGAGCAAGAACAGGGGCAAGCCAACCGGTCGTGTGGACGTCGAGTCTTGCGAGACGACGACCGCGGTTTCAAAGATGCGCGCCCGATCTGCAATCTTCGCCTCAGCAAGCTCACCTGCAACGCTTTCGGCAAGCGCTGCAAGATCGGGTCCGCCGCGCGGAAGCATTGAGATGGCTCGCGGATCGGCGCGATTCATTCGGAGCTCTTCGAGTGAGCGGGCGACGGCTGCCGGGAAACCGGGCTTCTCGGCTACCGGCCCGAAGTAAGCGAGCGCGCCCGCACGGTTCAGAAGATGAATCGAGCGAGCGGAAACGGCGGTCAAAGCAAGATTGCTTGCCGGCACAAGCCTGGCGCGAGCAAGCTCTGGCGCAGCTAGACTCGCCGCGAGATGATTGAGTGTGAACCTCGAAAGCCCGAATCGCGCGCCTGCGGTCATCGCCGCGTTGCGAACGAATTCGTCGCCCGCTTCTTTGGTTGCCGATAGGACGAGGATCTCGGCATCGGGCGAATACGCATTCAGCCATTCAGCCGCAGCATTGAGCCGCGCTGCCGAGTCGTGCGAGACGACCAGTCTTGCATTTGGGGGCAGTTGCATTTGGACCGACTTTGATTATGCTGTCGGCAACGTGTTTCTTCAATGAGAAGTAATGCGCACTGACTGTTAGGATTACTTCTCGCTCTTGCGGAGACTCGATGACAGAGTGAAGAACGCCCCGCGCACGACACTTCGCGAAGGGCTCGAGGTCGATCTGTTCGCGTCGTGCTTTTCGAGCGGGGACAAGGAAGAAGGCGTTCGACGGTCGCACAAGGTCTGGCAGCGGATTAGCTCGTGCACTGTTGCTCGATAAACTCAATGACCTCTACGGCTCTATCTAGATAATCTCCGATGCGTACAAGTGTAATGCCTGAATACTTGCCGTGAGCAATCACGTGTCTATTTGCCATTATTGAATTAATGGCTTCTCGGCGCCCCTCGGCATCGACGTAAACTTCAAGAGCATTCGCCCAAGAGGTCTTGAAAAGGCGGGCCGTTTCGATAAACCTACTCGCATTCGGATTTTGAATCCGTTCAAGAGTTGACATCGCAAAATCAGCGACTGGCTTGCTTGCCGCGCCTCGCACGAAGTCGCTGTAGATCTCACTAATGGCATTCTCAAGGAATCCAGCGCTAAGGACACAGAGGTACTTTGCCCAGTGTGAGCGCATTTCAAAGTCGCCACCGCAAGCGGCATCGGCTTTCGCAAATAGATCACGAAGCCGCTGAAGTTGGCTCGACAATCTGGGATTCAGCATTAGAGAGTTGCGAACGCTTCAATGGCTTTGCGAACACGAGTCTCGACACTAGCTTCGTTGGATGTCGAATAAGAAACAGCAGATCGGTAGTCAGCGTCTTCAAAGAGCGCACTGTATGCGCGATGCAAACCCTCGAGCTTCTCAATTGGGCCATGCTTAAGTCTGAATGCCACGCCGACCATCACAGAGTCGAAGACAGCCGCATTCAGAGAGCGTTCGGGCCTAAAGGCCTCGGCTCCGAACGCCTTCCATATCACGTCAATAGTTTCGCGAAACACCAATGCAGCGTGATCTAGAAAGTCGGCCTCTGCCATTCGGTGTCGTAATGAAAACTTATTAAGAAACTCCACCATCGGCTTTTCATAGTGCTCGTGGTCCAAATATAGAGCGAGAAACCTCAAGATCAGTTCTTGGTCTTTGAGGCGCGCGTTTTTTGGACCAAATACTTGACGCCACACCTCATGTTCATTGAGAGATTTGAGTAGATCGATTAGGGGGCCGTGGTAAAGCGCAGTCCGAATCTCCTGCGGCGTCAGCCTTCGTCCACCGTTATTCAACCTCTCAAAAATGTGGTAGATACTTGTATCATCGTCTCGCGGGGCATCCTGCTTAACAACGGTTGCATGTATAATCGAATCGTCTAGCTTTATTCGGTCGCGTTCACTTAACGTATCGTAAGTTAATCCTTCAAACTCAGGTTGAACCTTAGTAAGAGCAAAGACCCGTTGGGTCTTTTGATCCGGTTTGGGATCGAAGATACCGTTATAAAAAAACTCAAGCGTCTTTAATCGCTGCTGACCATCAATAACCAAGAGCTTGTTGGATTCCTGTTCTCGCGCCAAGAAGATACCCGGAACGGGCAATCCCAACAGCAGGGATTCAATGAACCGCGAGGCCTCCGGAATCTTCCAAACGTAATCACGTTGGAAAGCGGGTACAAAGATATCCCCGCGCTTTAGTCGGCGTACGATTCCGTCGACGTCATAATCGGCCCCAAAACTCGTTATGTCGTACCGTTCCGGCGGCACAGTATCATCTAAAACCGCTTCGTCAACTATATCCTCCAGAGCCTCTGTTTCTAGTTCTTCATCGACCGCAGCGCTCATTGTTATGCATCCTCCGAAGATGGAATTCAGCTTTACTTATATCTGTTTAGCTGGCCACTTCACAAG
>DASXSR010000269.1:0-8024 GCA_036505875.1 Blastocatellia bacterium
CGTGAACGCCAAGTGAAGATGCGCCGGCTTCTCCTCGGTTTGGTACAGGCACAATGAAGCCTTACCCTTTGGGCTAAGCTCGACACCGTACGTCGGCGGCCCCTCCGAGACAACAGCTACGCCGAGCGGTTCGAGTGCCTTGAGGAAGAACGCTTTGCTCGCTGCATAGTCGCTGACTCCGAATTTGACGTGGTCGAACATGAGTTCTCCTGAAGTGTGTGGGCCTGCGCGAGGCCTAATGAGACAGAGATAAGCCACGGCAGGGTGTCGTGGCAAACCACTTCGATGTTGTGTCCGTCCGGACCAATGACGAAAGCTGCGTAGTAGTTCGCATGGTATTCCGGGCACAGACCAGGTGCACCATTGTCTTTGCCGCCCGCCTCCAGAGCCGCGCGATAGAAAGCTTCGACTTGCTGGCGATTCTCGGCCGTGAACGCCAAGTGAAGATGCGCCGGCTTCTCCTCGGTTTGGTACAGGCACAATGAAGCCTTACCCTTTGGGCTAAGCTCGACACCGTACGTCGGCGGCCCCTCCAGGACAACAGCAACGCCGAGCGGTTCGAGTGCCTTGAGGAAGAACGCTTTGCTCGCTGCATAGTCGCTGACTCCGAATTTGACGTGGTCAAACATCAGTTCTCCTGAAGTGTGTGGGCCTGCGCGAGGCCTAACTAAATCTAGAAGTCAATAAATAGACGTCGAAAATGTCCAATAATCCGGCCCATCGTCCGTCGATCCCGACCCGGTGACGACAAGTGCAGCGAGCAGCTTGTCGCGAATCATCGCGGCGTCCGACCAGCGAGGCGCAGGATCGATCACGGATTGCTCTTTGCAGGCTCGCGCTGCGCCGGCCCGCCTGGGGGCAGCGGCTCAAGGTATCGCCGATCAACGGGCACGCCCATCGGTGGCCGCGCTGGGGGAAGGGCCTTCGGCTGCGCTTTCGCGCCAGCAGGGTCCGCCTCGTCCTTTTGCTGCTGGGCCATCTTGCCGGTGTCAGCTTCCTTCGCGATGGCCGAGGCTTCCTGTTGCTTCTTCGCGCGCGCTGTCTTCCTTGCGGCAGCCTTTTCGGCCGGCGTCATCCTACCAAAGCCGCCGATCAACGGCGTGCCCTCAGGTGTCTTTGCAGGCGTCGTGCCGTAGGGGTCGTTCCCGTTGTACTGCTTCGCCTGGCCGACAGGTTGAGCGTGCGTGTTGTCATCCGCCATCGCGGCAACCGAGCCGAATGCGAACGCACTGCCGAGAAGTCCAACGAACAGCCTGCTCATAGGCGGCCCTCTACGAAGGAATCCCGCAATTCGTGTCAATTCTGATCCCGAGAGGAACTCAACGCAAAGTCGGGCAACAGCCTCTGACTGGACGGATACTTGTTTGTCTGATGCGGGTGCCGGTCAGGACGGGTTTACTTGCCCTTCGGCGAGTTCGGGCGAGCCCGGTGCCTCAGCTATCGGCAGATCGGGTTTCCTATCGACTTTGGCGATTCTTGTTTTTCAAGGCGACTGCCAGCGAACGCTGGCGAGAGACTTGCTGGCGGAGGGTCCGCTCGCTGGCGGCCTCGGCACCTTTTAGGCGAGAGTTTTCGGCACACTTCGTCCCAGCAATCGGGTGAATTCCCTGGCAACCAGCGGCCGACTGAAATGGTAGCCCTGCCCCTCGGGACATCTCTGCTCCTGAAGGAATGCGAGCTGTTCCTGTGTTTCCACGCCTTCCGCCACAACCCGCATATTCAGACTTTTCCCCATGCTGATCACCGCGCTGACGATCCCGGCATCGCCGGCGTCCGTGGTGATGTCACGCACGAAGGACTGATCGATCTTCAAGGTGTCGATCGGAAAGCGCCTCAGATAGCTCAAGCTCGAATAACCGGTACCGAAGTCGTCGAGCGCGAGCTGCACGCCCATGGCTTTGAGGGCTAGAAGCACTCCCAGGGTGGACTTCGAATCCTGCATCAGGAAGGTTTCGGTCAGCTCGAGTTCCAGATAGCGCGGGTCAAGGCCAGTTTCCAAAAGAGTTGCGCGCACGCCTGCAACGAAATCCTTGGCGCGCAGTTCCGCCGCCGAGATGTTGATGGCGACGCGCACCGGCGGTAGGCCTGCACGCTGCCACGTCTGGGCTTGGCAGCAGGCTTCACGCAGGACCCACCGGCCGATCGCCGCAATGACGCCACACTCTTCCGCAATCGGTATGAAGTGCGCAGGAGGCACGAGTCCACGCTCCGGGTGACGCCAGCGGATGAGCGCTTCGACGCCGATGATCGCGCCCGTGCCCAGATTCATTTGTGGCTGATACTGCAATACAAATTCGCGCTGGTCTACCGCGTGGCGCAGAGCGACTTCGACGAATTGCCGCTCGACTGCACGTACGTTCATGTCCGCCTTGAAAAACTGATAATTGTCGCGCCCATTATCCTTGGCGTGGTACATCGCAAGATCGGCGTTTTGCATTAACGTCTCCGCGTCAGTGCCGTCATCGGGATAGGTGGCGATCCCTATGCTCGCAGTGACGTGCAGATCGTGCTTGGCGATATGGTGCGGAGTGCTCAGCGCCAGGAGTATTACGTCCCCGATGGCAGCCGCATCCTGTACGTGCGCCACTTCTGGGAGCAGGATCACGAATTCATCTCCGCCCTGTCGGCTGACGGTGTCCGAGCGGCGCACGCAAGCGAGCAACCGCTGTGCCACGGACTGCAGCAAGCGGTCGCCGATGGCGTGGCCGAGGGAGTCGTTGATGTGCTTGAAGCGATCGATGTCAAGGAATAGCACTGCCAGTTTTTTCCCGTTGCGGTGAGCCAGGGCTATCGCCTGCGTCAATCGGTCGCTGAGCAGTGTTCTGTTGGGTAAATCCGTGAGGCTGTCGTGCTGCGCGAGATAAGACATTTTGAGCGGCAGCGCCCTTGCCGCGCCTACGTCGTGAAACACGATTACAACGCCGATCACTTGTCCTCGCCGGTCGTGAATGGGCGCGGCGGAATCTTCGATGTAGGCTTCCACTCCGTCGCGCCGGATCAGGATGCAGTTCGGGGTGAGGCCCACGGTTTTGTTTTCCCGAATCGCCAACGCCACGGGACTTTGCATGCTGCCGCGAGTGACGGCATCGATGACTCGGAACACTTCTTCAAGCGGACGACCCGCAGCCTCCTGGCGCGACCAGCCCGTCATGCTTTCAGCGACTGTATTGAGATAAGTCACATGACCCTGGACGTCGGTGGTCATGACCGCGTCGCCAATGGTGTTGAGCGTGACTTGCGCGCGCTCCTTTTCTTCGAACAGCGCCTCTGCGCTCGCGGCGCGCTCTACCATGCTACCCAGGGTCTTCGGTAACAAGTATCCGTCGAGGCGGCCCTTCAGCAGATAATCCTGCGCTCCATGCTTTACCGCCAGCTTGGCCGCATCCTCATCGTGCGAAGCACTGAGGACCAGGAATGGAATCCTGGGTGCTGCGCGAAAGAGCCGATCAAAGGCTTCGATTCCGTGGCCGTCGGGGAGGGAGAGGTCGACCAATACCGCCGCTATGGCGCACGGTCTTTGCCTTGCTTCCCTGGCTAATCGTTCCAGACCCTCGGAGCAGCGTCTAACCCACTCGACTTGGAAGGACCCATCGCTTGAGTTAATCAGCGCCTCACGAACCGCGTTCGCATCCGAGGGGTCATCCTGAATCAGAAGTATGTTTTGAGTCATACAATCCTTTGCGTACAGCGCGTGGTACGCAAGATGTATGCCCGACATCTGTCGTGAGCGGTCGTCCGTTCCGCCAGTCTTAGCGCCTCCTCGAGTTCGCGAGCGTATCGTAAGTTTGGGTCAAAATATGGAAACTGCCGCTATGCGGCACCTATTGTCGAAATGTGTATGCGACCGCACATATGTACGCTTGGCCACAGTTGATGGACGGCGTCAACGCGATCTATAGCGCCCGAAAGATGGGCCACACGCCAACGCACAGGTGCTGTTCGAGGTCCAGACAGCTGGATTGACGAGGCCGACAGGAGCCGCGAACGGAACAAGGCAAGTACCACATTCCGCCACGCCGTCCGAAGCGTCACCAAAAACTAGGAAACAAAAGGCATCATTGGCGGAGAGAGAGGGATTGTGCGCGTCTCGCCTTATGGCGATCCGCGCATCCCTCGCGCTGCCGCGCTCGGGACCGCCGTGCGCTTCGCCACGGCGTCCTGCGGCACCCTCACACTGCTCGGGTGCCTCCGCGAACCAGAGGGCTCTCACCGCTCCCATCGCCACAAAAAAATGCCCCACGCGAGGGTATTTTTCTGTGGCGGAGAGAGGGAGCTATATTGCCTTGAAAAAGCCTACATCTATGCTGAATACCCCGAAACCTACCCCTGTCGTGCCAGTGATCCAGAACCGACTCGTTCAAGTAGGAATCCCTTTGCGTTGCGGGTTGGTCAACCAGCGTTTAACTTGGCCTAGGAATGCCCAAACATCATCATCTGTCGGCTTAACATAATTAGGAGCGGTCGGATCCTCGCCCATCTTCTCGAAGATACTGATCAGCCAGCCTGGTGTATGCCCGGTCGCACCGAGATTTCTCAACCATGACTCAAGTTCACCTCGGCGGACCACGAATAGCCCGTACTCTGCCAGTCGTTCGAAAAGATTATTAGCCGCTTCTTGGTCACTAACAGCCAGCAGCTGTACGCCCCCCTCCTGCTTCATATCTTTCCCGCTTTGATCAAAGCGCTGCTTTACGGCGGCCCGAGCCGTTGAAAGAGAGTTGCGTTCAATCTCGGGCACAAAAGCGCTTTCCAAGAACGAGGTCCAAACTGCCCCACCCTCCTTTAGGATATCAATATCGACAATGCCCGCGGCAGGGATTCCGAGCTCTCTCAGGGGGCGAATGATGGTTTGGACCGTCTGCTTGTTCTGCGCGTTGATAAATAGAGAATTGGGAATCCCTAGCTCAGGTCTGTAACGCTGAAGTCGCTCATTGATCTCTTGATAGAACGCCCTGTCGGCGTCGGCTTCAGTAACGACAACAAACTCGTAAAAGAGTCCGCTCAAGACACCAGTAGACCTCAAGAGCGGATTCCTCATGAGACGAAGAATGTCTTGGTTCGGGAGCACTCTTGCTGTTGGCACTCCGCCTCTATACGTTAGTCGGACGATGTTTACAGGCGCGCCCGATTGGATGCAGCCCATTACGAAGTTCGGACTATGCGTTGAGACGAACAGTCTTTTTTCCGAACCTAGACTTGCTCGGGCAATTTCGTCACCAAGCTTGAATGCAAGAGACGGGTGTAGAAAAGCTTCGGGCTCATCGATCAGGAGAACGGCGGGATCACCAGCAACGATTTCGGTGATTATCCCCGTGAACGCTTTTACGCCATCGCTGGCTTCCTCGATTAGCGTGGCTGCAGCATGGAAGCGCACCGCCTCGTCGTGAATGCCGCGCTCCTCGATATCGGAGGTTGGTGCGTTTGGAGAAAGGCGCAAGCGGAAGTGACCGAGATGCGTTGGATCGATAGCAAAGTATCCGCTAAAAGCATCATGAATGATCCGCCGTACTTCTGCCCTTCGAGTGTCATCTCTAAAGAGGACTTGGAAGCTCGTGTGTGGTGGCTCTTGCAGATCCCCGGCCCCCTGCTGATTGATAAGATTAATCCGATTCTTACCATCGAGAATCAAGGTATTGTATTGCAGATACCACTGGCAAAAGCGTTCCGTTACGGCGTTTGTGTTCTTGAGCGTTTCGATCAATTGTTGTCGGTCTAACTGATGTCTCGTTCCACGCTTCCCGACAATTATGTGGTTCGGCAGCACAGACTCGGCTGCATGAGGCTTAAGTGTTACCCGAGCGATTTTTTCTTGAGCGACATCGTCTGTGAAAGTATTGAACTCGATCTTGTCAACGATCACGTCTGTGCTGTTCCTCTGTCCGGAAGCGCAAAAGCGATGGATCTCAGCGAGGACCTTGCTCTTGCCGGAATTGTTGGGTCCAACAAACACCGTTATCGGTGTCGCTAAAATCACCTCGGCAGGAGAGCCAAGCCCCTTTCCGAATTTGAGACAAAGGGTCTTTATCATTCTTTGCATCCTATTAGTGCGGCCGACATTCTCAAACCTACTCAGACGAAGGCCCATGGCCTTGACCGAATGTGGCCAGCCAGCGCTCATCCTCCGGTTGAATGAATGAGCGTCGGTCGATACGAGGTTAAAGATCACCGCTCTTTTGCTCGAGCAGCTGCCTCGCGTCAAAGTTTGCGGCCTTGAGGTCAAATACAAAGTACGGCGAGCTGGTCTCCACAGCGTCGTATTCGCCTTCATGTTTTGCCACGTACTGCATTACATCGAGGAGTATTTGAAGCGCTTTCCTGGCATCTTCTGTGAAAAACGCCAGCGGATCAGAGAAGTTGGTCTCAGTAAGGGTTTTCCCCCATTCGTACTTATCCTCATAGTCGACAATTTTTCTTGATCGGTTTTCCGCAGGACCTAATAGAACCCACCTTTCATACAACCGACCATGAAGGAGGTTGTTTCTAAGCAACGCAAACTCTCTCAATCGGTTCATCAGAGATTGACTAAGTGGCTGGCGATAAACATCAGTCGCCAAAAACTCGAGCTTCTCAACTGTTGGCGCATTGCGCACTTGCGCCAAGAAGCGGTTCGTCAAGAATGAGCGACTCCGAGGAGGTACGTACGTTGCGCTTGATTCATCAGCGAATCGGCGATAGATGATTCGTTAGACTAGTGCTTCTAAGCAAGCGTATGAATGAATCGCGGACGATATCGAAGCGAGGCGCGCCCGAACGCCCGAACAAACGTCAGCTGGATCGGCACTCATTGCCCTGTAATAATTATCGAATGCGAGCGCCAGATGATCGGCGAAAACATCCACGATCAATTTGGATAGATCGTCATCCTCTACTTTCATGCCGATGTCACTTCGTTCTACCGTCAGCGAGCCAGCGACAGCGCTTAATCAGGCACCGGTCGGTCGTCGAACTTGGGTACGGAGCAAAAGTTGTGATCCGTTTGGATCGACGAACCGTAGCGGCAGCTCTCATGTGTTTACGCACTGCAGTGTAGGCCCTCTACTCGATGCGGGCACGCTTCTGAAGATTGTGACGAGCACATAGCAGTTGAACGTTCGCCGCGGCTAGTGACGTGCCGCCCTTCGAGTAGTGGGTAGGATGTGATCGAAGCTTCGCGTTGACACATCTCGTATATGAGATGACGTTGTCACTCATCGCAAGTGCGAGCCCAAAAGAGGTCCGTTATCGTAGCACCGCGCGACCCGTCCGCGTTCGAAAAAGGCGGTTAGCGGTGCGTGTTTAAGGTGGAAAACAGGGACCCACGTTTTCGCCCTCGCGCCGGGGTATGCGCCGGGGTATGCGCGCGCCAGTCCCTCTATTGTCCCTCAGCGATATAGCGGAGTGTTGCTCCGCCAACCACGGCTGGCCAGACATTGGCAATCGGGCCGAGCGCCTAGGCACTCATGGCGCGAGCTGCTGCGAGAGCTATCACGGACTCTGCGGGCCCAGGAAGAGAGTCGGACGCGAACGACTGAGTGACTACAATCGACCCGTTACTTAGGACCGCTCGCCTCAGCAACCAGCCGCTGGCTGAGCCGGCGGTAAATTCAACGGCTCAGCCAGAGCGGCCATTCCGAGGCGATCACCGTCAAAGCCAGCGAGTTGCGGATTGAATAGCTGCTTTCAAACGAACTTACCGCGAGCAACCCGACCGGTTGGAGTCCTTGGCCCTGCTCCAGACCTGCCATGCAGACAGCACCGAACCAGCCCCTCGGGTAGCAAGCACGCATCGAGCGGGATAGAAGTCTGTAGGGCGGACCGTCATCACCGCAGCTATCGACTAACCTCTTCCTTCACCGTGGGACACGGATTGGAGCTAGGGCGTCCAGTTCCGCACGGGCCTAAGAAAGACGAGACGATATTCTGTCGAGGAGCAGGGTCAGCCTTCACGAACCGTTGACGCATTCGCCTTGCCCAAAGCCGACGTTGCCGTATTATTTAAGTGCAGTTGATTGTTGGTGTACTCATGAGGCTCGGACGTACCCAAG
>DASXSR010000270.1:0-19664 GCA_036505875.1 Blastocatellia bacterium
GACCAGCGTGAGGTTTCGAGATTGAGCCGGCTCGCGATTCGCTGCCGATTTAAGCAAGTGCGATTCGCTCTTTGTAACCAGGCATGATTGGGCGGCGCGCTCTCTCCCGCAAAGCTCGGAGTTGAGTCTCTCCCCTGTGCGCGAAGACCCTGACGTCAATCGCCCTTTGGATGCCGAACCCATTTGGAGAAAGGAGCAAAGCATGTCTAAGACCATTACCGCAGGATTTGTGTTTCTAGCAGTCGCTGCCATTGCGCTATGCGGGGCTCAAAGAACCGTCGCGCGCAACGCAGACAGCTCCGAGCAGGTTGTATTCAGTGGAGTAGGGTCGTGCCCCGAATTCGGGCCGGTCGGATTCTGGATATGGTGCGAATCCGACTCGACGAATCCTTACCTGGGCGAATGCAACGGCGCTATGTACGTCTATAGCAAGCACATCACCAAAGGTGTAAACGGAATGATCACCGAAGATGAAAGTACTGGCGCTTACACAATGTCAGTGGCGTCAAGAGACGGTTCTCTCTCTGGAATGCTCACAAACCAGCCTCCCCCACAAAAGGGACCGAAGAACACAGTGAGCTTCACTGTTGACATATCAGGAGTCGGTTCCTGCTCAGGCAGCTCCAGCACGGCTGTAGTCAACGTAACAGGACCCAAATAGTTTTGAATACCGGTCTGCAGGGCGGTCCGCGTGGCCGCCCCGCTCTGGTAGCGATCCCGAACCGTGTTGAACGATGCGGCGGGCATCGTGTAGTCAAGGTCGGAAAAGGTAATCCACGAAGCCGATACGGTAAGCCATGAACAAGCCAAGCCCCAGGCTGAAGAGGGCCGCCAACGTTCGCACCACCTGGTTCGCACGATTGAAATGTCCAGCGGTGAGGTGAACGGGCAGGCTCACCAGCACGCTCATCGCAATCATTCCGCCAATCGAGCCTACGCCGAACACTGCGATGTAAGCCAGCCCCACCGCCGGCGATGAGATCGTCGACAGAACCAGGAGCATAAGCGCGGCGCTGCCCGCAAGCCCGTGCACCATGCCGATCAGCAGCGGCCTCGCACTCAACTGCAATCCGTGATGGGTGTGCTCGGTTGATTCAGGCAAGCTGTCGTGAATGTGAGGATGAAAATGCGCGACGTTGCCGTGATGATGCGCGTGAAGATGAAGCTTACCGCCCCGCCGCATCTTGCGAAGCGCGTTTACGCCAAGCGCAATCAGCATCAACGCTACGCAGAATTCCAACGCGAGCGCTGTTCTTTCTCCGATCTTGACGTGCAGCAGAAGAACGGCGACGCCCGCTATCAGCAGCGAGATTGTGTGACCGACTCCCCACAAGCCGCCGACGAGCGACGAAGCCAGCAAACTCTTGCGCTCGCTAACGATAGTTGAGACCGCTGCGATGTGGTCGGCCTCGACCGCGTGCTTAAGCCCAAAAACCAAACCGATCGTCAAAACCGAAACTGTTGAGACCGCGCTCTGTTCAACCATCGAAGCAGTGAACGTTCGAAATAGGCTAGCCATCGGAACGGTGATATTGATTCCTGCCTGCAAAAGCGCCTCGTAGCAGATGGCGGCTCCTGCGCACGCGATGACCAGCGCGCTTACTACGGGAAGCACTCGAACGAGCCGACTCGACGCGACAGGCCGTTTGATCAATCGTCCAGCGTAAACGAACGCCAGCCCGACTGCCGTCAATGTAGTTGCGAGTCCAAGACTGAATGCGATCACCAGAATGAGTCCGTAGCCTACGCGATGGAGCGAGATTGCCGACAGCAACACCACGAGCGCTGAGGGGCAGGGAAGCAGTCCACCTGAAATGCCTAGCGCTAGCAGGCTGCGCAAGCTGATTCTTGGTTCATCTGCTTCCGGCGGAAGATGTGAGTGTGTTTCCCCGTCGTGTGAATGATTGTGATCGTGATGCGGATGATCGTGCGAATGCTCGTGGCCGCGCGAATGTTTTAGCGCAGAGCGTAGCCGCCGGATGAAGAGACTGAGACCGATCACCAAGACGATCCCACCTGAGATCAAACTCAATATCGGAAACAGCCGCTCGGGCACGACGTATTGCGAAGCGAACAGCGTCACAAGGCCGAGAGCGAACACGCCAAACGTGTGAGTGATTGTAACCGTCATCCCGAGAAACGCCGCGTGCCTGGCGGTCCCTTTCGATCCAACCAGGTAAGCGCCGACGATCGTCTTTCCGTGGCCGGGGGAGAGCGCGTGCAACGCGCCGAGCGAAGCGGCTATCAATAAACCGATGAGGGCGATCAGCGGCGTCAGATTCGGAACCGCGATCAATTCGGCGAATCGATCCCGAGATTCAGAAGCCGGATGACCATCGCGAGTCAAGAGCGCCGCGGCTCCCGCCGGAACTGCGCCGCGAGTCAATGAGAATTCTGCCGATCGTTCATCGAGCGGCGCCGCGAGTGAGTCCTCGGGATACGCTTTCAACTCGTCGGTCAATCCGGTGCCGAAGGCGGAGCTGTCGAAAATCGCCCAGCCAGTTGCCGGAGCAACAATGATCTCTCGCCACCCAATGCGATCCTCATAGCTGCCGTCTTCGAACCGTATGCGATGGGTTGCCCCACCAACGCTTGCGGACAGAGTGGCTTTAAAATCACATTCGAGGCGAAGCGTCGGCAATCCACCGGCGCCGCGAGGTAGCGTAACGTTGCTCGCAACGGGCTGCAAACGGACAGGTACGCCGTCAACGGTGAGGCTGATCTTTTCTGCATATTTCGAGGCCGACCGCGCCGCGTATGACTTAAGCTTCGTGCTGGAGGGCGAGGCCGTCGCGTCGGCATCGATCGACTGTAATTCCTGGAAGGCTGGGATCTCTGCCATGTCAATCACGTAGCGGATGTTGATTCGATCGCCGCTCGCTTCAATTCGCGCGTAGTGATTGATCGTGAAGTTCCCGAGCGGGTGGGCGATGATCACCCCGGTCATTGCAGCGATAACCGCCGCCGCGGCAAGAAGTGACGATGAAGTTAATCGTCTATTTGTCATAGCAACTGCGTTTCACTCGCCAACGGTGGCGAGGGCCTTCTTCGCATTAACAGCTTGCAACGGATCAAACTGCGGATTGAGCGTCAACGCCCGCTTCAGATATTCGCGAGCCAAGTCATTATTACCGGTCGCTCGGTGTATCATTCCAGCGTGATAGAGAAGTCTGGCATCTCGGGCGCCTAAACGCAAAGCCTCCTCTATAGCCGTTTGCGCTTCGGCGAGCTTGCCCGCTTTCAACGCCGTCCACGCCACAGCGTCCGCGCCGTAGATGTCGCGTCGCACTTCGTATTCTTTCGCTGCGTTCTTGTACGCGTCACCGGCTTTAATATCGTGATCGGCATAGAACAGCGAGAGTTGCCGGTTGTAAATCACGCCGTTTATTTCGCTAAGTCGCGCGATATGTTCAACGAGCGCGTATTGTGCCGCTGCCTCTTTCTCGCGATCTGAAAGTTTGTACAAATCGCCGAGCGCCGAGATGAGCAGCGGATCGGGGATGATTTGAATCGCGCGCTGGTAGTTTTTAATCGCACCCTCCATGTCGCCGTGCGCGGCAAGCACGCGACAAAGCCCGGCAAGCGCACGGTAGTAATCCGGGAACGTCACAAGCGCATCGCGATAGTGCTGCTGGGCTTTCTGGTAATCGCCGATCGAAAAAGCGACCTCGCCCAGTTGCCAGCGAATCCAGGCGACAGTCTCTCGCGACGGCGGCTCCTGCGCAAGCGCCAGGGAAAGCGCCATCGAAAGTCGTCGGGCCGCTTCGTTTGTTTGACCGTGTAACACGGCGGCTCGCGCAAGCCGAGCCTCGCTACCGGCGCTCGTGCCCAAACGTTCCATTTCCACGAAAGCGCTCGTTGCCCTGTCGTAGTCGCCCAACTCGAGCAGCGCGTCGCCCAGTATCTGATACGGATAGCTCTTGGCACGGTCGAGCTGCGTGAGCTGGATTGCGTGATCTCGCGCGGACGCGAAATCATGCGATCCATACTCGGCTTGAGCGAGCGCTGCCAGGCCGCCGACATTAGTCTCAGCGGACATTGCGGCCAGAGAACCACGGGCCGCCCGCGACGCGAGATCGAGATAACTCAGGCTTCCGGTTTCGCGCTGGCGCTGGAGGTAATAACCGGCAAGCTTGTTGTAAGCGATGAAGTCATCGTGGTCGCGGCGCACGCGATCTTCGAGAAATCGAATTGATGCCTCTGTAGCTTCGTTCTCAGACGGCAATGCAGCAGGAGCGGGTACGCTTGCCGGAGTCGAAGACGAGGAAGACAGTACGCCGCAGCCGCTCGAAGCCAGCCCGAAAATGATTGTTACCCAGATGAACTTCAATCTCAGTTTTGACATGATTAGTGTAACTGTGGTCAGTAGCCCGCAGTTCATCGGCAACTGCGAACTACTGAACACGGACTACGGACTAATTCCGCGTGTTGTCGTCAGTTCCGGACGCTCGCGGCTGCTGAGGCGGCGCCAGGAACGGGAACTTATCCTGGAACGCAACGTCGTTTGAGTTAACGTTGTCACCTTTGGTGATCGCGCCGTTGGTGACCAGGAACAGGAAAGTATCCACAACGTCATCACCCGGACGGCGGCCGTTGGGGAAGGCTGCCGCTGCATTGTTGCCGCCCCCTGGTCCCGTATTTGGCTTCGTGAGATCGATGTGAACGAAATCACCGTTAGTGACAAACACGCTGGCCAGTATGCCAATGTTCGTATCGTTGGTGCCGAGCGCCTTCAGTGTGGCGACGATATCGCCTGCGAACCTGCCTTGCGCATCATCAAGTGTCGTGGCCATATTGTACTCATCCTTACGCGCGAACGGGATGATCAGCGCATTCATCGCGGGGTTGCCGTCTCGGTCAAGTGTCCTGAATCCGCCAGTGGCACTAAGCCCTTCCCTGGTAAAAACCAGATTGCGCTGCCTTTGGGCAAGAGTGTCGACGCCGATGATGTTGGCGCCCGGATTGAGCGGCTGCCGCTGTAGATTAAAAAGGGATATCGGGATGCTCATTGCAATCGACATGATGTTGTACCCTGCAAAGCTGTCGCGCCCGCGATTCAACTGGGTCACGTCCGGACTTCCGGCCAAAACCGACGCACGGAATCGCGAGAAGCCGGGGATGTCGAAGAAGAACGGGTCATCGGTCTCGCCCGCAAAAAAAGATACGCCGGTTGCGGGATCGGTTGTCACGGTGAAAGGGTTGGGCGTGCCCGCAAGTGTCGGAACGGTCGTAGGCGCGGTGAAAGTCTGACCGAAGGGCATCACGACCGTGGCTGTTTGCGGAGTGGTCGGGCTGGTCCTCGGCGAGAATTGAACGAGTATGAACTGGTCGGGCCGCGCATCGCCTGTAGTTTCGATCTCGAACACGATGCGCACCATCGAGTCGAAGAAGGCGAAGTTGACGGCCTCTGATGGCACGATAAACCCATGAACGGTCGCGATGATAATTAGCTTCGAGTTGTCATTGGGGTCGAGAAACACATAGGTGTCTGCGAGATCGGTCGCCTGGTCGCTTGCGTTTACCGGCGAGTCGGCGTGATCTGAAGCGACGATGGGCGGGGGCGGCGTCAGCGTCAAGGCAAGCGAAAGCGTTATGCCCAGAGCGATCAGCGACAGTTTTTTGCTGAGTGAGCGTCTCATTTTCTTCCTCCCTTTAGAGTGAATGATAGCCCTACGGGGGTCTATCAATCGGTTCGCAACTCCACGATTGCAATGGTTGTTAGCAAAGCAAAAGTCTTGAAACTTCTGGGGAATCCTGAACTGAACTCACGAGGTCCGCAACGAACGCCCGGAGTTTATCAGAGCCCGCTAGTTCTTACGAATGAATTTGGCCAGTGGATTCCTTCAGACGCCTGATGATTCTTGGTTTACAGTCCGGCTCTTGTGATCCCGTTCAAGAGATGGTCTAATCTTGTCGCTCAGTTCTTATTTCCCGAACCAAGGAGCCTTGAGAACCGACATGCAAGCGAGAACAGCAGCAGTTCGTGAAGTGGTTAGTTCCGAAGAGTGGCAAGCGCGGGTCGATCTGGCGGCAGCTTATCGGCTGACCGCGCTTTACGGGTGGGACGATCTGATCTTCACTCACATCTCGGCGCGAGTGCCCGGGCCTGAACATCACTTCTTGATCAATCCTTACGGGATGATGTTCGACGAGATCACCGCGTCGAGTCTGGTCAAGATCGATCTGGATGGCAAGAAGGTGATGGACAGCGCTTATGAGATCAACCCGGCGGGGTTTACGATTCACAGCGCAGTGCACGCCGCGCGCGAGGACGCGCTCTGCGTGATGCATCTGCACACGCGGCACGGAGTAGCCGTCTCGGCGCAAAAGCAAGGGTTGCTTCCAATCTCGCAGCAGTCCCTGTTCGCGCTCGCCTCGCTCGCTTATCACGACTACGAGGGTTTGGCGTTGAATGAAAACGAGAAGCCTCGGCTGGTTGATGACCTTGGCGATAAGAAGAATCTGATACTGCGGAACCACGGCTTGCTGACGATCGGGAATAACGCGGCCGATGCGTTCCTTAGTATGTACCTTTTGGAGCGCGCCTGCGAGATTCAATTAATGGCGCAGGCCGGGGGCGGGGAGCTTATCGAAATTGCGACGCCGATCCTGAAAGGCATCGAGGCGCAAGTGAAAGTGGTAACAAGGGGGCTGGGCGCCGATCTGGTTTGGCCGGGACTTCTGAGGAAGCTGGACAGGATCGACGCGTCGTATCGGGAGTGAAGTCTCAAACCACAAAGACACGAAACCACGAAGAATCACGAAGCTTAGTGTAGCTTTGTGACTTTGAGTCTTCGTGGCGAAAGGGCATTAGGTAATGAAAATCAGAGCAATTGCGAAAATCCTGTACGGTTTAGTCGGCGTCAGCTTGCTGGGCATCGGGGTAACCGTTTCGCTGCTACGCACAGGTCTGCTGCCTGATGCGGTGAAGAACTTCGCCGTTAAGTTCACCGATGGTAATCCGAACGCCCTGCACATAACTCAAGAGTTCGGGGCGCTAATGATATTCGCCGGCCTGATCACCTTCTGGTTCATCCGGCATTACGAGCGGAGCAAGGCCTTTCATTGGGCGATGACGATCTTTTGGGCGTTTATCGCCCTTGCCCATTTCGGTCTAACCCACAGTTCAGTAGTGCCGATGATGAACTCGGTCCCCTTCGTGTTGTTTGTAGTTGTGGGGTTGGTCCGCTGGCGGTCAGAAAGAAATATGGACCACGGATGACGCGGGTCTAACGGATTCAGACGGATTAAGCGGCGAGCGCGACAACCTTCTCTGCAGCGTCCTTCATCCCTGAAGCCGCAACGAAACCGAGCCCCGATTGCTCGATGACTTCGCGGCCCTACTCGACGTTTGTTCCTTCCAGGCGCACTACCACCGGAACTTTGACTCCGATCTTACGAGCGGCCTCGACGACTCCGGCTGCGACCATATCGGTGCGCACAATTCCGCCGAAGATGTTGATCAAGACCGCGTGCACGTTCTTGTCCGAAAGGAGAATTCGGAAGGCGTTCTCTACCCGCTCCTGAGACGCGCCACCGCCTACGTCTAAGAAGTTGGCCGGCTCGCCGCCCGCGAGCTTGATGATGTCCATCGTCGCCATCGCCAGCCCCGCGCCGTTAACCATGCAGCCGATGTTGCCGTCCAGCTTTATATAATTCAAATCGTGCTTTGAAGCTTCGATCTCGAGAGGATCTTCCTCGTTGAGATCGCGAAGCTCAGCATATTCCTTGTGCCGGAAGAGCGCGTTGTCGTCGAAGTTGAGCTTGGCGTCGAGCGCATATAACTCGCCGGCTTCAGTGAGCAGAAAGGGGTTGATCTCGGCGAGGGAGGCGTCCAGATCGACGTAAGCTCGATACAGCGCGGTCATGAATTTCACGGCCTTGTTGATGGTTTCTTTTGGAAGGCCGATGCCGAACGCAAGCTTCCGTGCTTGAAACGCTTGAAGCCCAACACCAGGGTCGATCACTTCCTTTAGAATCTTTTCCGGCTCACGCGCCGCGACCTCTTCAATTTCCATACCGCCCGCTGCCGAGGCCATGAATACCAATCGCGAGACTGCGCGATCCAACACGACGCCAAGATAGAACTCCTGTTTGATCCTAAGGGCTTCTTCGATCAGCACGGTGCGGACCTCGCGGCCTTCGGGACCGGTCTGATGAGTGACCAGTTTCATCCCGATCATCTTCCGCGCGATCTCGATTGCTTCGTCGAGCGAGCGAGCGAGCTTGACGCCGCCGCCTTTGCCGCGCCCCCCGGCGTGAATCTGAGCTTTGACCACGACCGGAAGGCCGAGCTGGTCGACCGCGCTGGCAACCTGATCTTCGTGATTGACGACGACGCCCCGCGGGACCGTGACGGCGTACTTTGCGAGAAGTTGCTTACCTTGATATTCGTGGATCTTCATGATGCTTGTAGGGGCGGCCCTCCGCGGGCCGCCCCTTCCTTTGAAAGCGTTTCTATGCGCAAACAGGCGCGGCCACGGAGGGCCGCCCCTACAGGTTTCACTTTTGTCCGGTGTTGGCTGCTCGATTCTGGATAGTGAAGACGTAGACTCCGCTCGAGAAGCTTCCGAGGTACGCGCGATCATGCTCGAATGGATCGAACGTCAGGGTCCACACTCGATTAGATGGAAGCTCGACGTCGATACGCTCCCAGATGTAGCCCTTGTCCGTCGAGCGATAGACTCCGCCGTGAGAATACTCGCACGCCATCACCTCGTCTGCATTGGTTGGATTGATTACCACCGAAGTGAAATCGCCCGACGGCAGGCCGCCTCCTCTTCTAACCCAGGTGCGACCGCCGTTGGTCGAGCGAAAGATATACTGATTGGTGCCGACGATTACCAACTGCGCATCGCGAGGGTCCTGAGCTATCGACTTCACCGAAACGTCGCCGGGACCGCGCTCGACATGTTGCCAGCTAACTCCACCGTCGAGCGACATAAACAGACCCTGTTTGGTTCCTGCGAATATCTTTCTGGGCGTGTCTTTGTGAGTGGACACCGAGTATACACGGCCGTTAGCTTCATAGCCGTCGATGGTTACGCGTTCCCAGCCTCGCGCTTCGTTGGTTGTTCGGTAGAGACCGTCCATCGTAGCGGCCAAAAGCGTGAGGTGTCCTTCGTTGTCAAAGCTGGTTATTTCGTCGACTTCCTTAGTCAACTGCCCTGAACTCGGTGCGGCCGGCATTTCCTTGGGCTGAGCTTTTTTGACTGGTCGTCTCTGAACGGGCTTTTTAGATTTCTGCGGCGTTCGCTTTGAGATCGCGACGGTTTCAAATCGGCCTACAGAGGTTGCGGGCTCGCCTGCGCTGGCGCGCCTTCTCGTGCGCGTGGTTCGCGTGGGTTGTTTCTCGACCTTCTTGACTTGCTCGACTCCAAACAGGGCCCATGTTGCGCCTCGATCGTTCGAACGATAGACGCCGTTGTTTGTGCCCGCATAAATTGTGTTGGGGTTGTCGGGCATTTGATAAAAACAGAAGACGTCATGCCCACCCAGCCCGCTGGAAGAGGACTGCCACGACTGTCCGCCGTCGATTGATGAGAAGACGCTGCCGCCCGATCCGTCGTGGAACACGCTAGCCAGCAGGCGGCCGCGTTCGGTTGCGTCGGGCATAATTGCCAGCACGTGACGGTTGGTGAAGCCGGCGTTGGCGTCGGTGAAGTCGTCACCGAGGTTCTCCGATACGCGCACGCCTACGGCATCCGTAGCGATCAACACGCGGTTTGGTTTGTCGGCGGTGACAACGATCGAACGAATGACCAGCGACTTGGATGTGAGTAGCATCCAGCGTTTGCCGTCGTCTTTAGATCGCCATAGACCCTCGCTCGTCCCGGCGAAGATGATCTTGGGATTTGACGGGTGTACTAACAACTTATAAGTTCGCCGCGCGCTGAAAGGAATGCCGGGAATCTTGAACCACTTCTCGCCTGCCGACGCCGAGCGATAGATTCCGCTGCAGGCGTTGATATAGACCACATCGGGAGTATTCGAGCTTACAGTGATGCCAAATATATCCGAGTCATCCAACATACCGATCGACTTGTAGCCGGTCTGTTTCCAGCTCGCGCCGCCGTCGGTAGTTTTCCAAGGCAAGTGCCAGGTGCCGATATAAATGCTGTTTGTGTCTCGCGGGTCGACCGCTACGGATTCGATGTTGCGAATCTCTTTGTCGCCGACCGGTGATATTCGCTCCCATTTCTTCCCGGCGTCCGTCGAGCGAAACACACCATTGAGCTTGGGATCGTCATTCGCGCTGCCTGCGATCAAGAGGTTTGAGTCTGATGGAGCGAGCGCCAGGGACCGAACCGACAGACCCTTAGTTGCATCGAGCAGCTTCCAATGTTCTCCACCGTCTTCACTCTTGAACACGCCGCCTTGTTCGTCGCGCGCGACAGCCCAGGCGCCGGCGTAAATGATATTTGTATTGCGCGGATCGATGATTATGTGATCGACCGACAACCCACGGCGTTCAAGTCCTGGCTTGAGGCGCTGCCAGGTGCTGGCGCCATCATTCGAACGGAAGATCTGCCCGTCGGCGGTGCCAAGATAAAGCAGGTTTGAATCAGCCGGGGAGGCAATGAGCGCGCGAACGTCCCCGCCCCATGGGCCGGTCACCTCCCACTGGCGTACTTCTTTTCCGATTTCGCTGGAAGATATGATTCGGCTCGCGTCGTCGCCACGTACCACAAGAGCCGAGGCGCAGACAAATAGCAGAACGAGGAGAGCGCGCAAAGAATTAGGTCTCATTAAACTACTTCGCTCCTTGAAAATCTGGTGCCGACAAAGCTTCGCGAAGAATATACAACGACCCGTTTGGGTAATCCAGCAAAAAATTACTCGACCACCCACCTGTCGCCGAGGTAGCACAGACTTTAGTCTGTCGGCGCGTCGGCAAGGAAAATACAGACTGAAGTCTGTGCTACTTCTAATCGATCACCCAGGTGTCGCCGCTGTTGATCAGCTTCTCAAGGTTTCCCGGCCCCATCTTCTCGGTTGCCGCTTTGATCTGTCCCTCAAGCAACTCTTCATAGGTAGCTTTATTGACATCGCGGAAAACGCCAATCGGAACGGGATATTCGGGGTACTCCATCCGCGCCAGCATGTAAGCCAGATAGGAGTCGGGCGCTTTTTCGTTGTGGACGATCAAATCGGATTCGCTTACGCCGCCCGCCAGCTTGACGACTTCCAGGTGCATATCGCTTCGAATCCGGACGCCGCGGTTGCGTTCCTTGCCGAACAGCAGCGGCTTGTCGTGCTCGAGCTCGATCATCGCGTCGTCTCGCACACCGCGATCGGTGAACATATCGAATGCGGCGTCGTTGAAGATGTTGCAATTCTGGTAGACCTCGACAAACGAGACTCCTTTGTGATGCATCGCGCGCTCGACCACCATTTGAAGATGCGATGTGAAAGTATCGACCGACCGCGCGACAAACGTCGCTTCTGCTGCGAGAGCTACCGAGAGCGGATTCAGCGGATAGTCGATGACTCCGTAGGGTGTGGACTTCGTTTTCTTGCCGAACTCTGAGGTGGGTGAGTATTGGCCCTTGGTCAAGCCGTAGATTCGGTTGTTGAACAAAATGATATTGATATCCAGATTGCGGCGCATTGCGTGAATCAGGTGATTGCCGCCGATCGACAACGCGTCCCCGTCTCCGGTAATGACCCACACGGACAGCTCAGGATTCGCGGTCTTGATGCCGGTGGCAACCGCAGGCGCGCGCCCATGAATAGTGTGAAACCCGTAGGTGTTCATGTAGTACGGGAACCGGCTCGAGCAGCCGATGCCCGAAACGAACACGGTTTTCTCGCGCGTGATGCCGAGTTCCGGCATGACCTTTTGGATTTGCGCGAGTATCGAGTAGTCGCCGCATCCTGGACACCATCGAACCTCCTGGTCCGAGACGAAATCTTTTCGAGTCAGCTTCACAGGCGGCTGCTGTCCGTTGCCGCCGTTGCCTGGGATGTTTGCATTAGTGCTCATAATCTTCAGTCCTCGTACAACTGCTCAATCCTCTCAGTGAGCTCGCTGATCTTGAACGGCTTGCCTTTGACCTTAGCGAAAGAAACCGCCGGCACCAGGTAGCGTGATCGCAACAGCATTGCAAGCTGGCCGAGATTAAGCTCAGGCACCAGCACGCGATCAAACCGACCAAGAAGCTCGCCCAGATTGCTCGGAAAAGGATTCAGATAACGCAGATGGATGCTCGACACAGACTTGCCGCGATGCTGCATCTCTTCGACCGCCGACGTAATCGCGCCGTAGGTCGAGCCCCATCCAACCACCAGCAAGCGGCCTTCCGGTTCTCCGAACACTTCTATATCGGGTATGTCGTCGGCGATCCGCGCAACTTTCTCCGCGCGGGTCAAGACCATGTGCATGTGATTCTCAGGATCATAAGAGACATTACCCGTTATGTCTTCTTTCTCGAGTCCTCCAATGCGATGCTCCAGGCCTGGCGTTCCGGGAATTGCCCACGCGCGCGCCAGCGTCTCAGGATCGCGACTGTAAGGGAGGAATCCCTCGCCCTCGGTCGCGAACTTGACCTCGAACTTCGGCAGCTCTTCCATCGTTGGCAGCCGCCAGGGTTCGGCCCCGTTCCCAAGATAACCATCCGAGAGATAAATCACCGGTAGCATATGCTTGGTTGCAATGCGAAACGCTTCAACCGCCATGTGGAAACAGTCGGCGGGCGTGGCCGGCGCAACTATCGCGACAGGGCATTCGCCGTTTCTGCCGAACATCGACTGGAGCAAATCGGCTTGCTCGGTCTTGGTGGGCAGTCCCGTGGATGGTCCGCCGCGCTGCACGTCGATCACCACCAACGGAAGCTCGGTCATAACCGCGAGCCCTATAGCTTCGCTCTTCAACGCCAAGCCCGGGCCGCTCGTGCCTGTTAGCCCGAGCTGACCGGCGAATGACGCGCCGATCGCCGCGCACACCGCAGCGATTTCATCTTCGGCCTGGAAGGTCTTAACTCCGAAGTTCTTGTGAACCGCAAGCGCATGCAATATGTCGGAGGCCGGCGTGATCGGATAGCTGGCGTAATACAACGGGCGACTGGCGAGCACCGACGCCGCGACGAATCCCAGGGCCGTCGCTTCATTACCCGTGATGTTCCGATATTTGCCCGGAGCAATTGCGGCGCGGCGCACCCGATAGTGCGTAGTGAAGATCTCAGCCGCATCCGCGTAGGCAAATCCCGCTTTAAGCGCCGTCAGGTTTGCGGTTTGCATCTCGGGTTTCTTGAACTTGACTTGTATCCACTTTTGAGTCGGCTCCAAAGGTCGATCATAAAGCCAGTACATCAATCCGAGCGCCCAGAAGTTCTTGCAGCGATCTATCTCCTTGGACGGAAGCTTGACCGCGTCCCGGAGCGCGGCGCGATTGAGCGTCGTGATCGGCAGCTTGAATAGCCGATAGCCGCTCAAGGTTCCGTCTTCGAGCGGGTTCGTAGTGTAACCGGCCTTCTTCAGGTTGTTCTCATTGAAGGCATCCGTGTTGACGATCAGAATCCCGCCCGGCTCGAGATCGTCGAGGTTTACCTTCAACGCCGCCGGATTCATCGCGACCAGCACGTTCGGCTCGTCCCCAGGAGTGCGGATGTCGTGATTTGAAAAGTTGAGCTGAAACCCCGACACGCCGGGCAACGATCCTGCCGGTGCGCGGATCTCGGCGGGAAAGTCGGGCAGCGTTGAGATATCGTTCCCGACAACCGCTGTGGTGTTTGTAAACTGTGTTCCGGTGAGCTGCATTCCGTCGCCCGAGTCACCGGCGAACCGTATCGTTACGGTCTCCAACTCTTCGACGTGTCGGTCTTCGACGTTATTGAGAATAGCTGTTGATTCCATGATTGCTTTATCCGTTATGAGAGAGGATCGAGTTGGACCGCCCTCATGTCACCTTCATTCAATCTTAGCTCGTTTTTTCCAAAACTCGAAATTCTACACAAGAACATAATACAACGCAAAGCAACGGAGTTGAAGTGAACAAATTCGCGCGACTCGCACAAAGGGACGCTACCGCACGACCAAGTATTCCTTTGCAACCCAGTTTCCCTTGAACTCGAATCCCAGCCTCTTCGCGAGGCTTTGCCGACAACCACCATTCGAGTCACGCCCCACGAAACTTCGCGGCGAGCCCACCCGAAGAACTCGTTGGACCCAACCGCGGCCGCGATTATATGGGCCTTGAATCAGGTTTGCAATCCTGCGAGAAGTAACCGATGTCGCTTGAGAGGCTGCCGTCGTACAGATGACCGCATAGTGGCCGACCATCGCTTGACAGTGTGGGAACCGCCTAATCATAATGACCGGGCGCTTGAGACACCACAACAAAAAGGTTGCCTCTGACCGCATGCCAGAATCATCGAAGCTCTACCAAAACCTCGACTCATACATAAACGACTCGCGAACAGAATTCGAAGACAAGCTGGCCCAGATAGTCGAAGTTCCGACCATCAGCATGGACCCGGAGCGGAAACAAGATTGCCGTCGAGGCGCCGAGCTTGTTCGCGGGTATCTTGAATCGATCGGGACGCACGCGCAAGTTGTTGAGACGCCCGGCAATCCAGTCGTGCTGGGCCGGATTGAAGCGGGCGCAAGTGATCGGACGCTTACAATCTACAATCACATAGACGTTCAGCCAGCCGATGCCCAAGAGTGGCACAAAGCGCCGTTCACCTTCTTCAAGGACGGCGACCGCTACGAGGGCCGCGGCACTACGGACGACAAAGGGCCGGCGCTTTCCGCGATGATGGCGGCGCGTTACGTCGCCCAGAATAAGGTTCCACTCAACATCAATTTCGTTTGGGAGCTTGAAGAAGAAATCGGCAGCCCGAACTTCGAACACTTCATCAAGAACAAGGTCGCAGAGTTGCGCACCGATTCAATTCTCGTCAGCGACACGATCTGGATCTCTCGCAATCGGCCTGCGATACCTTACGGCTTGCGCGGCGCAATGATGTTTACAATGACGCTGGAGACCGGCGCCAAGGACGTGCACTCAGGCCTGACTGGTGGGCCCGCTCGCAACCCGATCGGCGAAATCAGCAAAGTGATCTCCGAGTGCTACGACGCCGACACCGGACGCGTTAGGATCAAGGGTTTTTACGACGACGTTCGGCCCGCAACCAAAAAAGAAATCAAGAGCTTTCTCGACTCCGGTTTCACAACGGCGAAGTTCAAGGCGGCGCACGAGCTGAAGAAGCTCCGCTTCGAAGACGCCGCGCGGGTGCTGAAAGCGATTATGGCGCAGCCCACATTCGAGGTTCACGGGATCACGGGCGGCTATCAAGGCCCTGGCGTGAAGACGATTGTGCCTTATCGCGCCCAGGCAAAGGTCAGCTGCCGATTGGTTCCCGATCAGGAGCCCAAGAAAGTTTTCAAGCTCATCCGCAATTTCGTTCGACAGAAGAATCCAGATGTGAGAGTCGAGTTTATTTCCGCGCTCGAGCCTTACATCGGCGAATTCGACGGCGAATACGCCGACGCGGCAGCCGAAGCGACGAAGTTCGCATTTGGACGCGAGCCTGCCTTTACCCGCGAAGGCGGATCTATCGGCGCGGTAGTCACGATGAAGAAACATTTGAAAGCGCCGATAGTGTTTCTCGGGTTATCACTGCCCGAGCATGGCTATCACGCGAAGAATGAAAACTTCGATTGGGGCATGGCGTCAGGCGGGATGAAAATGTTCGTGCGGTATTTCGACGAGATAAGCCGGCTTCCTCGCTAACTACATGGGCGACAATAATAAGTTCAATCGCGCGTGGGCGCTCCTGTTCGCCCGCGGAGTTCTCGGATTCATTTTCTTCATGGCCGGCGTATGGAAGGTCTTTCAGCTCGGACCCCTTGGCCATGCTCGCAAATACTTCACTGAACCTTACGGTGACACGTTTCTGCCGATGTGGTCGCTTTGGGCGGTGGGAACCACTATCCCCGTAATCGAACTGGTTGCCGGGGCGCTGGTGATCATAGGCCTGCGAGTTCGCGACGCGCTCGTCGCTCTCGGCTGCGTCTTGGTAATCGTTACATTTGGGCATCTTCTCAAGCAGCCGCTCTACGAGTTTCATACTCATGTGATTCCTCGACTGGCCCTGGTGCTGTTTGTGCTCATGCTTCCCCGCGACGACGATCGCTTTTCGTTTGATTATCTGCTGAGACAGCGAAGGGCGCGACGCGCAACCTAGCCGATGCTTTCTCGATGCGAAGAGTTCTCATTGCCGTCCTTATTCTGATCCTCCCCACTGCTACGGCTGTCACTATCTATTTCATTGTTAATAAGAAAATCCCAACCAAGCGCGAGGCAATCGGTTCGGTGATGACGATTGCGGGGGCGGGGCATCCCGGCGTTGAAGACGGGCCAGCGCGCTCCGCCAGTTTTAGCGACCCGTTCGGCGTGGCGGTGGACAAACGCGGCAACGTGTTTGTTGCCGATGGTGGCCAAAGCAATCGAATCAGGCGACTTACACCGGACGGGAAGGTTGAGACAATCGCCGGCTCGACCGAAGGCTTCGCAGACGGAGACGCGTTACAAGCTCAGTTCAACACGCCATCGGGAATCGCCATAGACAAGAACGGCAGCATCATCATCGCCGACACTTCGAACAACCGGATTCGAAAGCTGTCGCCCAACGGCAAGGCGACGACGCTGGCGGGCAGCGGCGCAGTCGGACAGAGAGATGGCGCGGCAATCGAAGCGGAGTTCGACGGGCCTATCGGTGTCGCGGTCGACAAGCGTGGCAACGTGTTCGTGGCCGACTCATACAACGATCGCATCCGCGAAATCACTTCTGACGGGAAGGTAGTCACGATTGCAGGCACGGGTTTGCCAGGATTCACCGACGGCAATGCCTCGACCGCTGCTTTCAATACTCCAAGCGGAGTCGCGGTCGATGAGCGAGGCAACATCTTTGTTGCCGACACAGGAAACTCTGCGGTTCGCAGGATCACGCCACAAGGCGACGTGTCGACGGTTATCGCGAACGGCCAGCAACTCAGTCATCCGGTTGGCATCGCAATAACTCACGACGGGTTCCTGTTCGTCACGGATACCAGCCGCGTTGTCAGAATTGCTCCGGACGGCTCGGCAGAAACGTACGCTGGAGGCGCCGCAGGTTTCGCCGATGGTTTGGGTGAGAGCGCGCGACTTAGCGGACCCTCCGGAATCGCAATCGACAGGGAAGGGAACTTGTTCGTTGCCGATAGGCAGAACTACTTGATTAGAGAGATCGAGCCGTCTGTTTCAAAGTCCGCCCAAGCGTCGTCCGCGGATAAGTCGATGTTCATACAACCTTCGCACGAACCCATCGATCCGAAGATCAATTCTATTATCCCGATTCTGACCGTCGACATGCCCGTTCTAACTGCTGAACAGATCGGCGTTGGCAACGCGTTTCCGTGGCCTTTTGATCCGCAGAACCAACCGCACGAAATCACCGGAGTCATTGGCGAAGCGAGAGGCGCGACCGGGGGCGTTGCGCTCGATCATTTGCACGGCGGCTTGGACATTCGCGGCAATCAAGGCGAGCCAGTGCTGTCGGTGCTTGACGAAAAGGTCGGCGCGCCGACTGCGACCTGGGATTACGGCGGAACGGGCGAGGGAATCCAGATTGGTTTGATGAGCTACATTCACACTCGCGTGGGCCGCAACGCTCGTGACGAGGTTCAGTCTCCCGACAAATTTAAGTTGATCGTTGACAGTGAGGGAAAGACTGTTGGTGTAAGAGTCCGGCGCGGTGCGAGGTTCAAAGTAGGCGACTTCATTGGTACTGTCAATCGAATGTATCACGTGCATCTGAATCTCGGTCCTCGGAATGCAGAGGCCAATCCACTCGAGTTGCCGTTCATTTACCTCAAGGACACCACGCCGCCGGTTGTTGAAGGAATCGAAATTGTGCGCGTCGACGGCCTGCCACTTACTGAGAGAGTCGGCGGCCGGTTGGTGGTTAAGGGAGATGTGCGAATCGTGGTCACTGCCTTCGACCGCGTCGACGGCAACGGCCCAAACCGGAAGCTGGGTCTTTATCGAGTAGGCTATCAATTCATAGACGAGCGCGGGGATCCGGCCAAAGGATTCGAGCAGCCGCTGATCAACATCGAGTTCAATCGGCTTATGGAAGACTCCGTCCGCGCGGTTTACGCCGAGGGCAGCGGCGTGAGCGCATATGGCACGCCGACCAATTTCAAGTACATCGTTACCAATCGCTTTCGAGACGGCCAGGCCCGAGAAGGCTTCCTGAGGACTGAGGAAATGCCATCGGGAAACTACATGCTCAGAATCGTCGCTGAAGACTATGCGGGCAATCGAGCTTCTGGTAAGTCGGCCGAGCTTCCAGTCACGATACGAAACTAATGGCCTCCCAAAGCTGACCAATAACGAAGTTGAATCATCTTCCCCTCTCTTGGTTCAGCTATGAATTCGCCTGGGTCAGATAGTATCCACCCTCAGATTTGAAATCACAACTACGGCTTGTTTGAAGTCTCGCAAGGTGTTATAAGCCATCTTCGCCAAACGCGACGGAAATCACTTTCGAGGAGGGAAGCCATGAGTTTGTTAGGCAGACGATGGGAACCCGAGGGCAGGGATGCTCTATCGCCGGGAGGACGGCTATTTCTCTCGATCGTCGTCAGTGGTGTGGTGGGCTACTTGTTGGAGTACATAGGCATCGAGAAGGTTCACGCGTTTGCAAACGCCAACCCGATGACGATCTACGGAGCGACCGCCATTTGGGCGTTTGGACTTGGGCCGCTGCTGGTAGCGCTCCGCAAAGCTTCGATCCTCGTGCCGATGCTTATAGTGGGGGTGGTGTTTACGATCCTCGTGCTCTTCAACCACTACTACTTCATCGTCTGGGAGTTCTCGGGCGGCTCGTTTCGCGATACTGGAAAACTCTGGGCGCCGCGCATTTGGGAGTTTCGAGAAGGGGCAATTCTCGGACTCCATCATCCGCTTCTGATCGCTCTAGCAGCAGGAGCGATTGAAACGGTTGTGGTTCCGGCCTCAGTGTGGACCCAAAAACTGCTTACCCTGAAGTTGAGAAAGAAGCCCGCCGTTCCGTTGGAAGATGTGCAGAGTCTCTTCGAAAGTTCCGTCACACCCCGTCAAGCGCTCAAACCCAAGCGCGACTTCGGCTTCGTCTTTATGCGCATAATCTTTTTCTCCTACGGAATTTATTTCGCTTACATGATCGTGGGATTGCTGGTCAGCGGCAAAAGCCTGCCGGTGGTGGGAATGTTTTTCATAAGCCCGCCCGAAACTGTCAACACGATAATGAAAATCACTTTGATGATTTCGCTGGCGGCTGTTGGAGCATTTAACGTGGGCGTTCGGCGCGAGGCCGCGATCTTGTTGACGATAGGCCATACGATTTCCGTTGGGGCATCTCTGTGGCTCTATTTCGCCTATCCCGTAAACCCGGTCTTCCCGGACGATCAGAAGTTTCTGCTGAGCAGCGTTATAGGAGATGGGCTGCTCTTGGTTGTCCTGCTCTATTACGTTTTCAAGCCGCGTCCCGACTCCCCAGACTTGAGCCGCGTTGAAGACGTCGAGCTGAGGTCCCCCGCGTCAACTATCCTACGTGTCTTTTTCCTCGCGTTCGGAATCCTGTTCACCTTGTTCACCGCCTCGATTGTTTATTATCGAGTGTTCGGCTCGCCGGACG
>DASXSR010000271.1:0-5208 GCA_036505875.1 Blastocatellia bacterium
GTTTTCTTGCTACCACTCTCTACAAACATCCTACGGGATTCCCCTCCCTCGTTCCGTTGCTTGTTTCTTTCTGCAATACACTCACCCCCGTCCCTCAGGGGTTCTTCTCTTTCCCGGTGCTCCCTGTGTTCCCCGTGGTTGTTTCCTTCTTCATGAACTCATCCAACGTCGGCGTGAAATCATCGGCGATTCGCAACAGTTCAGTCACCGCCACGCGGAAGGATTCGTACGCGACGCCGTCTTCAGTGGTGAACGTGAACCTCGCGCCGATATCCCCCTGCCCATCGACGAAGAACGCCGCAAACGAACGGTGATTCGTCTCGAGAAGCTTCTGAAGCAGCTTCTCGCGATCAGTCGCACGGTCCATCGTAAAGTATCGCCCACGCAATCTCGGATAAACCGTCAGCACCAACGATTGCTCTTTGCGAATCTCGACGTAAAGATCGAGCCTTTCAGCGTGTTTGTTCTCGCTTCGCGGAACGACCAGGGCGGCGGAGTTCTTCGGATGAGGCACGTAACGCAACCCCATCTTGTCGAGATATCCTCGCAGCGTCTGGTTGGTAATCGCTTGCTGTTGCGCCCCACGAACTGCAAGCGTAAGCAGCGTACCAACCAACACCGCAAGAAATATTCGTTTTCTCGGCATCATCTCAACGCCCAACGTATCATCGCTTCTCCGAGAATGGCAACTACCGGGAACCCCGGGTGCGCGGGTGGCCCGCCTGCCTCTCGAACTATTGGGAACTGGCTAGCGTGCGGAGCCAGGCGAGACGCCTGCTCTCCCTGGGCTCTCACAACACGCTGAAAACATCCAACGCGTATTGAACACGTCCGAACGGCGCCGACACCTGCACGCCTTGAACTATGTCTCGCACCTCCTGGAGCGTCTCGCGAGCAATTGCCAACCCTTCTTCGCGAGCGGCGTCCTTATCTGTGATCCGCTCCATACGCTTGAGCACTGACTTTGGCACGACAACCCCAGGTACCTCATTAGCCAAAAACTCTGCGTTGCGATACGACACCAGCGGCCAGATGCCCGATATCACTGGTATCCGGCAGTGCTCGATTCGCTTCAGAAAGTTTCTGAGCTGTTTGACGTCGAAAGTCGGCTGAGTGATCGCGAACTCCGCGCCGGCTTCGACTTTCCACTCAAATCGTCGCAGCTCGTAGTCAAGATCGACCGAGCACGGATTCACTCCAACGCCAATCAAAAAAGCAGTGGGCGCGCCTATCGGGTTTCCGCCGATGTCCAACCCGTGATTCAAACGGTTCACCATGTTCACCAATCCGATCGAGTCGATGTCGAACACCGCTGTCGCTTCCGGATAAGGACCCATCTTCGGGGGGTCGCCCGTTATAATCAAAAGATTTCTCAATCCCAGACCCGCCGCGCCTAGCAAATCGCTCGTCATACCGAGCAGGTTTCTGTCGCGACAGCAATAGTGAATGACCGTCTCGATACCGACGCGTTGTTCGATCAGTGTCGAAACCGCGAGCACTCCCATTCGCGACTGCGCGCGAGGTCCGTCGGGAACGTTGACCGCATCGACCCCCGCTTCTTTCAACAGGCGGACGCCTTCGAGCATCTTTGATGGATCAACGCCCTTGGGTGGGACGATCTCGACTGAGGTGACAAACTCGCCTTCGCAGATCTTCTTTGCGAATCGCGAACGTTCTGCGCGCGGGACGACTTGGACATCGGGTGGCTTTTCTTCAGGCACGAACACTCGGACAGTCGATCGCCCGGGCGACAGCGCGGCGACCGCGTTTGAAATTTGCTTTATGTGTTCAGGCGTCGTGCCGCAGCAACCGCCGACAAATTTCGCGCCGGCTTGAATCAACCGTTTCGCGTACTTGGCCATGTATTCAGGCGAGGCCATGTAAAACATTCGCCCGTCTACTTGGCGAGGTAATCCGCCATTGGGTTGAGCCGATAGCTTGCGCCGCGTGACGACGCGCATTTTCTCAAGGGCTTCAAGCATCGTGGCCGGTCCGACCGAACAGTTCAGTCCGATCACGTCCGCTCCCCACTCATCGAGTTGGCCAGTGAAGGTTTCAGGCGCCGTGCCGTAGCTTGTGTTGCCGTCGGTTTGGATGGTCATCTGCGCCACAACCGGAAGATCGCTGATCGACCGAATCCCAAGAAGCGCCTGCTCGATTTCAGCGACGTCCGAGAAAGTTTCGAGCACGAACAAATCGACGCCTCCTTCCAGAAGCGCCTCTGCTTGCTCGCGAAAGACTGCGCGTGCTTCCTCGGATGAAGTCGGACCATAAGGCTCGATGCGAATGCCAAGCGGTCCGATCGCGCCCGCGACGAAGGCTCGCTCGCCTGCGGCCTCGCGAGCTATGCGAACGCCTGCGTGATTCATCTCATACGCTTTGTCTTCGAGCCCATAGCCCGCGAGCTTCACACGATTGGCGCCGTATGTGTTTGACTCGATGACATCGGCGCCCGCCTTGACGTAATCACGCTGAACGCCGAGTACGAGGTCACGGCCCGAGAGATTTAGCTCGTCGTAGCAGCGATTGATGTACACCCCGCGCGAATAGAGCATCGTACCCATCGCGCCGTCGAAGACGTAGACTCGATCATCAGTCACCGCGTTGCGAAAGTCTTTCATACTTAGTTCCGTCTGTTCTAAACAGCAAAAGCCCCGCGCTAAACTGCGCGGGGCTAATCCGGGCTGTTTAGCAGTTTTTTACGTGGAGCAATTTGCTTAAATCGCCACGACAAATTATCAACGGCGCTAGAATACACCTTGACACCCGCAACAGTCAATCATTATTGCCGACGCGTTTTCTTCCTTTCCACAACACAAAGCCCAAAGCTAGCCACGCGACTAGCGCCAAATACTCATACCGCCCGAAGCTTCCTGGTATCGACGGAACAACCTTCATTGCAATGAGTAACGCTGCTATCGCGGCTCCGCCATAGCCGATCATTCTAAGACGCGGAGTTGTAGCTAGTCCGCCTGCGCCGCCGACGAACGCGAGGCACGTCGCGAGCCATCCGACCGCAGAAGCCAACGAGCCTACTTCCGAAATTGGAACCAGCACGGCTTGTCCGAGAAAAGATGCGACGACGGTAAAACACCCGGCAAACACTATGGCGATCCTGGGCGTGAGAAACTGATCATCGATCGCCGACAGCCTTGGATCGAGCAGCTTGCGGCGTCCCATCGCGAATAGCAACCGCGTAGACGTGAGAAAGTTGCCGTTGAATATTTTGAGCAACGACAGCAGCACTGCGAACATGATCAACTGAACGAGCGTTCGCGACCCGAACGCTCTCTCAAAGGCGACCGCCGTCGCGAATCGCTCTTTGGTCAGCGATTGCCACGGTTGAATCAACGTCACAACGGCGATGATCGTCACGTAGAAGAAAATGCCGGCGCCAAGCGCCATGAAGATCACTCGCACGAAGTGCGTCGGCTTAAAATCAGCCGACGCTTCCTCCGAGCATTTGGGAGCGGCTTCGAAGCCGGTCATGAAATATGGAACGATCTGAAGTACCATCAGCGTCGAGACTAATCCTCCCAGTCCACCTCTTGAATCCGCGAACGGCGGCTGCCAGTTTGCCGTGTCTCCATGGAACAGCCCAAGCGTCGCGAACACAGCAAAGATCGCCAGCAAGCCGAAAGTCGTAAGGTTCTGAAACGTCGCGCTGATACGAACGCCTCGATAGTTGATAAACACGATTGCCGCGGTCAGTCCGAGCCCCGCTAACACGTGCGGCAGATAAACCGGATAACCGCCGACTCGATAAAGCTCTAACGAGTTCAACTGCGGAAAGACGTAAGAGCCAACACGCCCGATAGCCACCGCCTCGTATGGACACACGATCAAATACGCGAGGGTCATCATCCATCCGGTGGCGAAGCTTACGACTTGTGGAAACACCGCTGCGGTGTAAGCAACCTCGCTTCCGGCGTCGGGCATTCGTTCGGTCAAGCGGCCGTAAACATAAGCGATCGGAATAAGCGCCAGGCCGCCGATGAGGAACCCGAGCATCGCGCCCACGGCGCCGCCTCGCGTAAGCCAGTCGTCGATGACCACCATCCACCCGACGCCGACCATCGTGCCGAATGCGAGAGTGAAGTATTCCTTCGCGCGCAACGCGTGACGCAGAGTGGTTGTGGTTGCTGGAGGCACCAGGGTGTTTTCCGTTTCCGGGTCGTTGACCAATTGCGGGACTCTAGTTGGAGAACTTGAGGGTTGTCAATCGACGCCGCTCAGCCTCTCCGCGTCTTTGCGAGTCTTTGTGTGCTTTGCGCGAAACCGAGGCGCAACGGCGCAAAAAGATTCGCGCTTGCAATTCGGCTGTAGTATAGTTCTCAGCCGCTCACAAGGTTTCCTTACGCCGATCCCAAAGTTTGATTTGTTCTTACGAAGTAATACGGAGTGTGGCCATGAACAAGCGTATCCTGCTAGCCGCGTGCTTGATCGTCATTGCTTGCGTTTCGCTCCTGACTCTGACATTCGTCTCTGCGAACAGCCGAAGGTCTCAACAGCGCGGCGTCGATTCCTCAACGGATACGAGACGCGTCGTCGTCCACGCCACTGGGCGAGGCAATCCTTACATCAATTTTGAAGATGGCGTCGAGTTGCCCGCAAGCTACACGGGCACGCCGGAGATGCAGAGCCTATTGAAGCAGAACGCAACCGAGCCGCGCGCCCTAGCTTCTGCTGACTTCGACGAAGACGGTGTGCCTGACCTGGTCTGCGGCTACTCTCGCGAGGGCGGCGGGATCATTACTCTCTATCTCGGCAACGTCGATTCAATTTTTCCGAACAGCCCCGAGGCTCAGCAGCGCAAGGCGGAAGGCACCTTCACCGATTCGGCATTCCTTACTCCCGCGCGAGTGTTCGAGGTTCCGATTGCCGCCGATTTCGTCGGAGCAGGAGACTTCGACGCTGACGGCCATTGGGATGTGGTGCTTGCAGCTCGCGGAGGCAGAGAGCTTTGGATGCTTCCAGGCGACGGCAAGGGAAGTTTTCTGGCCGCGAGAGCGATCGCCTTGCCTGGCGCAGTGCTTTCGCTTATTACCGGCGAGATCAATCGGGCAGACGGGCTTACAGACGTCGTCGTCGGAATCTTGGCGGATGATGGCCCGAAAGTCGTAGTCTTCGAAGGACCGGAAGGCGCGCTCAAAGCTAAGCCCGAAATCTTTTCTCTGCCGGGGGAACCAAAGGCTCTCGCGCTGGGCC
>DASXSR010000272.1:0-7766 GCA_036505875.1 Blastocatellia bacterium
TTCTGTCGTTAGCCGGAACGCAAGCAATGCTAAACCAGCGAAATCTGTCGTGTTCTTTGTTAAGGACAAAGGCGCTCCGGTGTTAGTGCCAGTGAAGCGATAACGGAATGACCGCCGCAGCGGTTCTCCAGTTTTCGGAAGCATTCTGCCAGGACCTGATAGACCTACAGTCGTTAGGCGTGTTGGGTAGATGGGCACAGCGTTGCACTCAAGGCGTTAAACGAGTTCAGGCATTGTTGAGCAAAGTTCCGCGAAATCGCCAACAACTTAAGCGCGCCGAGAGGGTCAGCCTAAAACCGCACCTTCCACTAACGTGAAACAGCGCTCTTTCGGTTATACGCTGAGTAGGATTCTTGGACCAGTTCGTAGGCGCCGTGTGCACAAACATGACCCACTGCTCATCCACAGTCTGACGAAATTCAATTTTCGCCCACCGCTATTTCTCGTTTTTCCTGGCGAACGCCTCGACAACAACGGATGGCCGCGCCGGCAAGTTTCCACGTGGTAAATTTTTTTGAAATATTGGCCTTGGAAGTCGGGAAAGGATATGAGCGACAGAATTACAACAATGATCCGACACAAACTTTAGAAATTCGACATGACCACTGAAGCAACCAATGCTGATCTTGCCTTTTTTACGCCAACCGTGAAACCGCTGTTGGGCCGCTTCGATTCGTCCGAGCATTACAACCAGATAAAAAGCGGTTCGATGAAAATGCAGCTCGGTGCTAGGGAGATGGCATTCATCGCCAACAGAGAGTGGTTTTATGTCGCGGCCATGGGTCAAGACGGCTGGCCTTACACTCAGCGGCATCGCGGGCCAAAAGGTTTCCTTCGTGTACTTGGTGCGACAACCGTCGGGTTTGCGAGTCTGACTGGCAGCCAACGATATATATCAGATGGCAGCGCGCTCCTCTTTCTTATTGATCACGCCTCGCACGCACAATTAAAAATTTGGGCCGACGCTGAGGTCTCGGAAGATCCTGCGACAATGGAAAAGCTCGTGATAATGCGTCGTGGCAGCCCTGGGGAGCACGTAGCATTTTTTTTTTGCGTCCGCGGGTTCGACTGGGGTGACAAGCAGCATGCTATGCAACGCTCAGCAGGTGAAGTGCACAGCACCGAAGCTGCGCGACCAGGTAAATCAGATCCGCTTTCAACAAGCGCGATGACGGCAAAGCGCTGTCTATCCCTGGACGCAGGCAGTGGAGGTTGGACGCTGAATGCGCATACCGTTGGGTCCAGATCTGAGAATGATTCCTACGTAGCTGCGTGCAGCGCTCTAAAACCGATAACCTATTGATTAGAAAACGGAGTATAACTATGAAAACAAATCCAAGTCCCGAGGTTTCGCGGCGCCATTTCGTAACTTTGAGTGTTGTTGCCGCAACCGGCGTTTGGTTAATGCCTCGCCGATTGTTCGCCGCCGCCGAAAGTCCAGTCATTACCATTCGAAATGCGGCTGCTAGCGCGCAGATTACTGTTACGAAGCTGCGCGGCAACGTCAGCGTTCTTGAAGGTTCGGGCGGAAATATTGCCGTGCTCACCGGCCGCGATGGAAAACTTCTCGTCGATGCCGGTATCCCAGGCTCCAGAGCTCGGATCACCGATGCGCTCGAGACCCTCAGCGCCGATCCAGTTAGACACTTGATTAACACGCATTGGCACTTCGATCACACTGACGGTAACGAATGGCTTCATTCGATCGGCGCGGAAATAACGGCACACGAGAACACGCTGAAACATCTCGCTGAAACGACGCGCGTTGAAGATTGGGACTTCACATTTCCACCAGCGCCCGCCGGCGCTTTGCCTACCAAAGTGTTTACGAAGGACGAAACACTCCATCTCAACGGAGCAACGCTGGCGTTGAAATGTTATAAACCGGCTCACACGGACTCGGATATATCAGTCGACTTCACCGACGCCGACATTCTTCATTGCGCGGATACCTTTTGGAACGGCTACTACCCGTTCATTGATTACTCAACTGGCGGCAGCATCAACGGAATGATTCGCGCCGCGGAGGCAAACGTGGCCAGGGCAACCGAAAAGACAATTGTGATACCGGGACACGGTCCGATTGGCAACAAATCCCAGCTGATCGAGTTCCGCGACATGCTGGTCGCCGTGCGTGACAAGGTCTCCGCGCTCAAGAAGCAGGGTCGCGCGCTGCAAGAAGCAATCGAGGCGAAACCAACCGCCTACTACGACGCAAAATGGGGCGGCTTCGTGATCAACGGCGATTTTTTCACCAAGCTCGTCTATGAGGGTGTCTGAACCAAAGAGAGGACTGTTTATGAATGATCAGGAAAAAGCGCTTCACATCGATATCTCAGTCGAACTGAAGGAAGTTAAGAATGTATTCAGCGTTGCATCGCTATCGTTCGAAGGCGATCTGGCCGCCTCCCTGTTTCACCTTGACCTCATCGTCAACGATATCTCCAACTGGAAGGCCAAGTCCCAGGTGGTGGCAATCTTTCACACCAATGCAGGCCACGTGACCTTGCACGACCAGGCGTATAACACCGACCGTCATATTGCCACCGGCAACCCCTACAGGAAGCTCGTTACAGACCTAATGGGACGCGACGTGCAAGTCGAACTCTGTGGCGCGACCGCGAAGGCTCATGGCTGGGGAAATGCAGACCTCATTCCCGGAATCAAGATCAATACCGATGCCATGGCGCGAACAACACAACTTGTTCAGGAGGGTTTCGTAAAAATCTCGGAATCTTAAGAGGGCTGGAGTAACACGAAAACGATGAAGAAGAGACTCGTCGGCATTGCGGTTTTGCTGCTGCGGATCGCTCTGGCCGCAGCGTTCCTCTCTGCAGTGGCGGACCGCTTGGGATTGTGGGGACCTGCAGGCACGGGAGGCGTCGAATGGGGCGACTTGGCACACTACAACGCATATGTAGCCAAGCTTAATTGGTTTTTGCCAGCATCGATAATTCCGTGGGTGGGTTGGGCGGCGACGTTAGCGGAGAGTCTGTTGGCTATTGGTCTATTGGTTGGCTGGCAGTTGCGGTGGATTGCCTTGGCCAGTGCCACACTTTTGCTAACCTTCGCAATAACTATGCTTATTGGGCTAGGTCCAAAAGCTCCCCTCGACTATTCGGTCTTCACTTCGGCGACTGCGGCATTTCTGCTGTTTGCTATGCAGTCCGAACCCCGAAAAGGCCCAACCGCTGGTCGTGTCGATGCGAGTTTTTGAAATGACTTCAAAGATTAGATGAACGCGGTCTATTTCAACACGCGGGGCGGTCCGGAGGCGCTGGTGTACGGAGTGGCGACGATGCCCGGGGCGGGCGAGGGAGAGATCGTCGTGCGCGCCTGCGCGGCGGCTGTTACACCGACAGAACTGCTGTGGGTTACGACCTGGGCAACGCGGGCGGGCGAGCCGCGACCTTTCCCGATCATTCCCGGGCACGAGTTCTCCGGCGAAGTGCATGCGCTGGGATCAGGCGTGAACGACGTGGCGGTCGGCGAGGCGGTGTTCGGCATGAACGACTTTTTCGGCGACGGCGCGCAGGCGGAGTTCTGCGTCGCCCGCACCGTTGACGTCGCACCGAAGCCGAAGTCCGTCGACCACGTGACGGCAGCGGTCGTCCCGATCTCTGCGCTCACCGCATGGCAGGGTTTAGTCGAGCGGGCGAAGCTCGCTCGGGGCCAGCGGGTGTTGGTGCACGGGGCGGCCGGTAACGTTGGGCTCTTCGCGGTTCAGATCGCGCACGGGATCGGCGCGCACGTGATCGCTACCGCGTCGGGGCACGACCTGGAATTCGTGCGCAGCCTCGGTGCCGACGAGGTGATCGATTATCGCGCGCGATCCTTTGAGGACGCGGTCAAGGGTGTCGACGTTGTCTTCGACACTGTTGGCGGCGATACCCTCGCTCGGTCATGGGGCGTCCTGCGTCCTGGCGGCAGAATGGTGACGACCGCCGCCGACGCGGAGCACACCCGCGAGCAACGGGTGAAAGACGCGTTCTTCATCGTCGAACCGAACCGCGAACAGCTGACGCGGATTTCGCGGATGATTGACGCCGGCAAACTCCGGGTGTTCGTGGGCGCCGCGTTCCCATTGCAGGAAGCTAGTCAGGCATATGCGCACAAGCCGGTACGGGGAAAGAACGTCCTAGTGGTCGCCCGCTGATGTGAAAGGGCAACGGCGGGCCGCATAAGCATCCTCTCCCGTGGATTGGGCCCGCGGCTATGACTCCTATATGGACGCTTGTATATAGGGTTGCGCGCTGCGGGGCATCGTTGGCGGGTATATTTGGACAGTCATTCGCCTTATTTTTGGTCCGGTATAGTCAGGGGCTTGTCTTTGGAATCGACGACGAAGATAGCCAATAGGCTCGCTGGGTCCTTGTCACTGGCATTCTCACTGATTCTGTGATGCGAGCCGGGCACCTCGGTGAAGCTTTCGCCGACCTGATAGACTTTCGCCGGCCCATCATCAACCTGGCTGCGAATGGCGCCTGACAGCACGTAAGCGTAAATGAAAGCCGACCTGGCGTGGTGATGGCTCGGGGATTTGCCGCCTGGAGGATAGGTCACGACGACGGCAACCATGCTCTTTCCTTCGGCGTTCGGGATTATGTGCTCGAAGACAGGTTTCTCCTGCTCCAGATTTTGCGCAAGCCCGGGCCAAACTCCTAATGATATGGCCGTCACTATCAGCCCTAACAAACCAGTTCGCATTACTCTCCACATTTGTTGGCCTCCTTGGTTTCGAAACGTCACAACTCTTTATGTTCAGCTTTGCTATACCGAATCCGGGAAGGGCGATCCAAGCATCAGATCGACGGTGTTGGGGCTCTTAAAATCGGGGATAAATCGTTCACAAATAGAGGCGTTCACCGTGCCGAAAGTGGTGGCGGGTTTGTGCGCAAAGCCCCCAAAGTATTCCTGGAGGAATCGTTCCTTGAACTGTTTGCGAGGATAGCTGGACACGATTTCGTCGCGCAACTCCGACGGAAATTGATCAAACCCTTTTCCGAGGACGTCAAGAAGAACACCCGACTGAAGCAGAGCTACTTCAGGGCGCATGTAGTGAGTGACGCCCGGGGTGGTGTGCAGGGCAATAGCTTGCCAGGCAGTTTCTATCTGCTCTTCGGGGACGTTATGTGTGGTGAGGAATTGACGGACCGCGTTTGCGCCATCGACCTCGAAGCGTTCGGTTGCGCTCGAGAACTTCTTGATGAGACCGAGATCGTGAAATGCGGCCGCGACGTAGAGAAGTTCAGGGTCGAAGCGAAGCTTTTGTTGACGGCCGTGCTCAGCCGCAAATAGGTAGACGCGGATGGAGTGATTAATAAGCACCTCGGTGGAATGTCCACGCAAGATGTCTGTTGCTTCTTTCGCAAGCAAGGAATCGGGTATGATAAGGGAGGAAGAAGTTGACATGTTGTCTCCTTTCATATTCGGCATCATCAGCGTGCGCTGACGCGATGGCTAGTTGACTTCAATTTCGCGTTCACGACAGCTCGCTTGGAAGCTGGCGTCCGTTTTGCGGCAACTTTAGGTGCGGCTCGTATTGGACCTTTTGTTGCCGATGGGCTCGACGACACGAAAGGCGAGCTAAGCCCTATATCTCCGTGAAACCACATCCAATTCCCGGCATGAGCTGAATGAGTCAAGGCGATTGTTGCAATTGATACAATAAACAGAGTTTTCATAGTTACTTAACTATCACGAAAATTTTCAGTCGTATTTCATCGCTATGGCACGTTCGCGGGATTAATTTACTACTGCCTAAGAATGAAAGCTTCCTCTGGCGCAGGCGATGCGATTCACAAGAACGGCGGTAATGCCGCTGTCGTAGCGGCAGAACGGGTTAAGGCTATTCCTCGCCGAAGACCGGTGCTCCTACGGTGGTGCTGCGTAAATGAGATGTCTTACCGTGGGTTCTTTGAGCGTGTAGCTACGGATTCGGTCTTCCAACTCGCGATCTGCCTTTGTTATGCGTTCGTGTTGGCGCAGATGTTCTCCCCACGAATTCACTAGAAACATTTCCAGATATCGGTTTGAATCTTCGGTATCGCGAAAGAGTCCCCATTGCGAAGCTCCATCCCGTCGGCGCGTGCGTCCGTAGCGATGCATGGCTTCGCTAAACTCGGAAGTGCGTTCGCGATTGACGACATACTCGACGGTCACGAGCACAGGGCCGGATTCAAATTCCAAAGCCAAATCGTCGACGATCGCAGGCATGCGCCAATGATTCCACGGTGTCACATCCATCGTGGTGTCCGGGAGCCTCCATCGTAACCCAAGCGCGAGCGTCGCGATCGATCCGAGTCCGGCCCACATCAATGCAATGGCGATACCCGCATGTTCAGCGATCGCGCCCCAAAGCGCGCTGCCAGCGGCTATCCCGCCTTGAAAAGCCAGTAGGAACACTGCGAGAACCCGTGCGCGGACCCAATCAGGCGCGAGTTTTTGCACCAGCGCGCTGACCAGCGATATGAAGATAATCCAAGCAGCGCCGCTAACCACCATGACCAGGCTGAGCAAAGGCAATTCATGCAGAGCACCGACTGCGATGGTCGTTACACCCAGGATTACCACGCCACCTGAGGCGACAACTTCCGTGGACCATCGCGATCGCGCCGGTTGCATGACAAGAGCCCCCAACACAGCGCCAAAACCAAAGCATCCGAGCAGCAATCCGAATGTAACTGCACTTCCGCTGACGCGGTGAGCGACCGTTGGCAAAAGGGCCAATAACGCGCTGGCGAAGAACATGACGATGCCCGATCGCAGGATCAGTCCGCGAATTTCGGGCGAGTAACGGACATACCGGATCGCCTGAACGGTCGCTCCAATCACCCTCTCAGGCGGCGTTGTTCGCTTGCGACGCGGGCGCTTCCAACGCGCAACAACCCAAATCAATCCTATAAACGATGCTGCGTTGAGAATGAATGCGGCCCCCACGCCGGCAGTGGCAACCAAGACGCCTCCAAGCCCAGGGCCGACGGCGCGAGCCAGATTGAACTCTATGCCGTTGAGCGCGGATGCCGCCTCCAAATCTTCCTTGTCGACAAGCTCGGGCAGAAGCGCTCGCCATGTCGGTGCCTCGAAGGCGTCTCCGGACGATATGGCAAACGTTAGCGCGAGCAACAACCAAGGCGTGACAATCCCCCCGACGGTGACAACAGCCAGGACTATCGCAAGACCGGCCATCCACACTACAGTGAACAGGATTAGCTTGCGGCGATCGCAGATGTCACCAATTGCGCCTGCGGGCAGGGCAAACAAGAAAAAGGGCAACGCTGAGGCCGTTTGCGTGAGCGCCACATACATTGGCCCGGCGTTGAGGGATATCATCAACCACGCAGCGCCGACGCTCTGCATGAATGTGCCGACGTCCCCAAAGACGTTTGCAATTAATAGATTGCGAAACATCGGGAGACGTAAGGGTCGCCACACACCAAAGGCTCTGCCGATGCGGCTTCGCGGTTGCGCCGACATGATCACATCCTCTCGCGGAACACCACGACAAGCCAATATCTAAATCTATCTCGAAAGAGAGAGTCCTCTTTAATTCTTAGGTGGCAGTAAACAATCCTTCGCACGCGCCGTGGCAGCGAAATAGGACTAACGTCTAGTGTTGGACGTGCAACAACGTCGTTAACAATTCATAGGAGGAATTTATGCGAACTAGTAATCGATCGGTCGTTGCGATCCTAGTGGCCACGTGGAAAGGCAATTGTCCTAAACCGACAAATGGGTTGTTATGATAAAAACAATCTCTTATCTCG
>DASXSR010000273.1:0-6322 GCA_036505875.1 Blastocatellia bacterium
GAAGGAAATCATCGCGGGACGGATTCAGGTGACTGACGCGATGAAGCAGTGAACCTCGCTGTTTGGTAGAACGTGAGCTAACGCGCTCACGCCTAAGCCCAATCCATCTTCGGGTGGAGCGTATGCCGATTAGAACGTCAAAGTCGCACTCGCCCGATACGTGCGGCGAAAACCGTTGAAGAATCCCTTAATGCTTAACTGGCCTTGGTCCGCCGCAGTGTGTCCGTGATCCAGCTCCACGTCGCGAGGGTTGAAGTGGTTTGTCAGGTTGTACACTCGCGCACCTAATCTCAATCTCGCCTTGCGGTCAAACGCCGCCAAGTTCAAGTCCCGGTAGGCTCCCACATCCAGAGAGAAGGTCCTGGGGAAGCGGTTGAAGTCAACTTCATTGGGAACCTTGGCGTCCGCATCGAAGAAGGCGTAAGGATAACCTGTGTGGGCGTCCACTGCGGGCATAAGCATCACATCGCCCGGCGCGCGTATGTTACCCCAGAACAGAAACCTGTTGGGAGAATCCGACCGCGACAGCCCATACCGATTAGGGCTTATCAACAGCTTCTCGAAAGTGCTGAACACCGTGTTGAACGTGCCCAGGTCGCCGCGCGATGAAGAACCCACATAAGAAGCATTCAGATTCGACCATTTGCTCGGCTTGAAGCTCGCGGTCGCTTCGAGTTCGCGATAGCGGGACGTGCCGCTTCCGGAAAGCACCAGTGCAGTCACGGACTGCCCGCCTTTATCAGGGTTGACTAGAAGCAGGTCCCGCGCGCGCCGCTCTTCCGCCTTGACGCGAACGAACAGTCTGTCTGCCACCTGTCGATCGATCTCGATGTTCCAGCCCAGCACGTGCGGAGTCTTGAGATGCGATCTCGTCGCGAGATTGGCGAGCGCGCGAGCTTCACCAGCCGGCTCTTCATCGTCGAAGAACTGCACGAGCCGCTGGCGGCTGCGCGTGAAAGTCCCGGCGGTCAACGGCAAGATGTCATAAAAGACTCCCGCTCCACCGCGAATCACCGTGTGCTCGCCGCGAAAAGGCAGCATCGCGAATCCAAACCGCGGCGCCCACTGGTTTGTACGTGAAAGCGTCGTCCAATCGTATCTCAGGCCTGAGGTGAATACAGCACGTCGTGTTGGCGTCCAGCGGTCTTCGACCCATCCGGTCAACTCATGCGCTGACAGGGATTCGAATGGAGAACCAGTGAATCTCGTTATCGAGAACAACTCGTCCGCATCCTCGCCGGTCAAGACTATCGTGTTGCCGATGTGAACCGAATCGAATGCAGCTCGCGCCCATCCGCCTCCCAGTCCGATCTGATGACGGCCCCAGCCGCTGCGGTCAGGAAATCGCACTCCTTCTTTCCACTCGAAGCGGTCGGCGCTGCGGCGCAGCGTGTCGAAATAATTGCCAAGGATTTCGCCTTGCTCCACCAGCACCATCGGCGCGCTGCCTCGCGGCAGAAGTCTGAGCCGGAGTTTCTTGAGGCTCGCGGAGCTGTCGACGGTGATACCGCTTTGCGTCGAGTATGCATCCGAGAATGAGAGCTGACCGCCTCGCATCAGGTAATCGGGCGTAGCCTCCGGCGCAGTGAGAGCGTTCAGCATTGCGAAATCTACGTCCTGCGAAAAGAGCGCAAATCGCGCCGAGATGCTATGGCCGCGCACGGCGCGAACGTCAACATGCGTGCTTGAGTCGTAGCTCTGAGACTTCGAGTCGTGCTTCGTGCCGAAGATACTTTCGACTGTCGGCGTCGATAGCGCGTACCCAAACGATTGATAAACCATGACCTTTCCGCCGGCGGTCGGGCCGGTAAGGGAAAACGCTGGCGCCGCGGACCTTATGCCTCGCAGATTGCCATCCCGCATGCCAACAGCAAAGTACGGACTGCCGAGAGAGAAGTGCCAGCCGCTCGAGCTGATCGGGTCCAACACTGGAACGGTTGCGTAGAATTTCGCAAGCGAGACGGTGAACTGTTCCGTCGGTATCTGGACGGGATTTGCAGCCTCGACGGGGAGGCCCGACGTGAAGGGGAATGTGTCGGTGACCGGGTCTTTGACATTCGTGCTACTGACCAGCTGATTCTGCGTCGCGCGCTGCCCTTCGGTGTTCAGCAGCCCGTCACCGCCGCGGATAAGAGACGGCAAGACCGGAAGAATGTGCCGCAAGCGTGCGGCTTGTTCGTCTGCGTTGCGATGCGCGTGCTGGTCGCCTTCATTCGGCCTGCTCGCAGCTTTGGTCGCCGACTGTGAGTTGGCCTGCGATTGGCGCGCCAGAGACGGGAACGGCTGCGCCGCCAGCAACGACAGGACAGCGATGACGTTGATCGATTTGGTCGTGAGCATAGGTTTGTGCCTCTCGATACGATTGTCGTGGGCTTAAATGCCTCTCTCGGTGTGTGATAAGGAGCAGGGACGCTTCTCACAAGCTGCGGCAGTTTAGGATAACTCGCGAGGCTCCGCAATAGTAATTTTTATCATCCCGACGGGGGCGCTTTTCAGTATTTCAAGTGACCGACGCGATGAAACAGTGAGCTTCCACCCGTGAATATCGCGAGCTACCTACACCTGAGGCCAATCCATCTTCGGGCGCATCGTGTGCCACTTGGTCGCGTGCTCGAACGCTAAGGCTACTCTTAGCGGTGAAGCCTCGTCGTACAATCCACCTGTGAACATTATCGATCGCGGCAACCCGTCAATGAACCCGCAAGGCACGCACACTTGAGGATGACCGGTTAGATTAGTCACCAACAGACTCGCGCTGCCTGGCGCAGGCGACACGAACGCATCCCAATTTGACATCAGCTTATCCATCTCGCGGATCAGCAGAGTCCTCGCTCGCTGCGCGCGGATGTACTCGACTGCCGGGATGAACCGCGCCGTGCGGAATGAGTTGGGCCAATCGTTGGGAGTTTGACCTGATAGTTGATTGACTCGCCCGTCGCGAGTGATGTCGTCGAAAGCCGCCGCTGCTTCCGCATTGAGAATGACACGCAATGAATTGACTGAAAACTTAGGTAGCTCCATCGGCTGTAGATTCGCACCCGCCGCCCTCAACGCGTCCAGCGATTCTTTGTACATGGCCTTTTGCTTTTCGTTATCGCCCTGTTCGAATTCGGCTTTCAAATATCCGATTCGCATTTTCGAAAGCGGTGTATCGGGAGCCCAGTTGAAAGGAGACTCTCCAACCGTGATGTCCCGCTGATCGGGTCCGTAGATCGCCGCGAGCACCGCCGCCAGGTCTTCGACTCCGCGACAAATCGGCCCGATCTTGTCCATCGTCCAACTCAAACCCATCGCGCCGTAGCGGCTCACTCGTCCGTAGGTCGGTCTCAGCCCTGCGCATCCGCAGCGGGTCGACGGCGACACGATTGAGCCGAGCGTTTCGGTTCCAATAGAAAAACCGACGAGCCCCGCCGCGGTCGCAGAAGCAGGTCCAGCAGACGAACCGCTGGATCCGATTCGATCTTCATCGGGTTGCCACGGATTGCGCGTCACTCCCGCATACCAGCGCCCGCCTTGCGCGAGCGCTCCCATCGAGAGCTTTGCGACCAGCACCGCGCCCGCGTCGCGAAGGCGTTCGACAACACTCGCGTCGTAATCGATCATCTGATCGCGATAAGGCTCAGCGCCCCAGGTTGTCTTAATTCCTTTGGTGGCGAAGAGATCTTTGATCCCGCACGGAATGCCGTGAAGCGGACCGCGATATTTGCCGGCTTTGATTTCACGATCGGCTTCCGCGGCCTGTTTCAAGGCGAGGTCTTCAGTCAGCGTGACGACACACAGCAGCTTCGGGCCGTAACGCTTCAACCTCAAGAGGTACATCTTCGTCAGATCGGTCGATGTAACTTGCCGCGCTCGCACAAGCTCGGCAAGTTGCGATGCGGTGAAGAACGCAACTTCTTCAAGCGAGTTGTACTTTGGAATTTCTTGCTTGGTGAGCTTGAACCGGGTCGCAGGCTTTCCATTGTATTTCTTCCCCGGCAGCGCCGGATGAAACGCAGTCGCCGGTTCGGTATCGAGCGGCACATCGATCTTTCGCAGCGCTTCGTAGCTTGCGAGGTTTCGATTGACGCCCGGCAGCGCCATCGCTTCCTGCGCGTCGGTCAACTCGATGCCGATCAACTGTTCGGCGGCGTGCAGCATTTCTTTGGTGACTCGCTGCGGTGTTTGCGGTTGTTGCTGTTGTTGCTCAGCGGGATTGGCCGGCGCCGCGGAACTCGAGACCGCAATGCTCGCGACTCCCACGGCCGGAAGCATCTTCACAAACGTTCGCCTGTTGACTCCCCGATTGTGCGTACTCTTCTGCTTAGTATTCTCTGTTCCTTTCATACTTCCCTTTCAGGCTCGGCGAAATTAGAACCATAAATGGAATAGAGCAGCCCCTTCCTAAGGATTCGTTTCATTGCTAACCTCCTGAGGTCGACTGCCACTATATAGCAAAACGCACCAAGACACGAAAGAGCGTTCGAGCTCCTTCGCGCCTTAATGCCTGGTGGTTGTAATCCGGCTAGTCTTTGTTGAGGCTGGGGATGTCGATCACAAACCGATAGCGTACGTCGCTCTTCACCGCGCGATCGTAGGCCTCATTGATCTGCTGGATCGGTATCACCTCCACGTCGGATGCGACGCCGTGTTGGGCGCAGAAATCCAGCATCTCTTGAGTCTCGCGGATGCCGCCAATCACTGATCCGGACAGGCGCCGTCGACGTAGGATCAGCGGGGCGGCCGAAAGCGGTGTGGGATCGGGCAGTCCCAGTAACACCATCGTGCCGTCGCGGCGCAGTAGGTTGAGGTAAGCATTGTAGTCGTGCTGAGCCGACACTGTGTCGAGGATAAAGTCAAACCTCTCGGCGTTAGTCTTGAACGCGTCCGGATCGCTGGTCGCAACCAGATCGTCGGCGCCGAGCCGCAATGCGTCGTCGCGCTTGCCAGGCGAATGGCTGAGCACCGTAACTCTGGCGCCCATCGCTTTGGCGAGCTTAACTGCCATGTGACCGAGGCCGCCAAGTCCGACTATCGCAACGTTGTCGCCCGCCTGTACGCCGAAATGGCGCAATGGCGAGTAGGTCGTTATCCCTGCGCACAACAAAGGCGCGGCGCGCTCGAGCGGGATGCTCTCGGGAATGCGCAGCAAATAGTTCTCATCCACAGTGATTCGCGTCGAGTAGCCGCCGTAGGTCGGCGTCTTGCCGTCACGCTCATAGCCGTTGTATGTCGGCGTCATGCCTCGCTCGCAGTATTGCTCTTCGCCGGCTTTGCAAGCTTCACATTCCCGGCACGAATCGATGAAGCAGCCGACCCCAACGGTGTCACCTGCGTTCCAACTCTCCACCTTTTCGCCCACTCGCGCGACCTTACCGACGATCTCGTGGCCTGGCACCATGGGGAAGATCGATCCGCCCCACTCATCGCGCGTTTGGTGAATATCGGAGTGACAGACGCCGCAATAGAGAATGTCGATCAGCACATCGTGCGGGCCAGGCTGGCGGCGCTCGAACTGGAATGGTTCGAGCCTGGCGTGCGGACCGCTCGTGGCGTATCCGCTTGTTGGTAAGCTCTTCGTTGTTTGTTCTCGCGTTGCTTGCATTTTATTCTCCTTGCTTGTTCGATTCTTCTCAGAGTTATTCAGTACAGACCCAACACAATAGGTGTCCGAACTCCAGCATGAGCACTCTATTGTATGGCGCTGTACTTAGTGAGAGCCACGTCATGCCTTGTTTCATGAGTCCGACGACAGACACTTCACGCAGCCAATCGTTCTTTGTCTTGCACGGAGCGGATGGTCGGTGAAGGCTTCGTCCGTCGGGCGTCGAGGCTTAGCGGGCCTGCGCCAAAATACGAAATCAGAATTGCTCCGCCCAGCAGCGACAGGTTCTTCAGGAAATTGATCTGCTCCATCTGAGCGACTGTCGGATCCTGCACGGCCCAGAAGTTGTGCATCGCGAAGGTGACCGGCGCCAGGAATAGCACCAAGAGCCACGCTCCCAGTTTGGCCTTGTATCCGAGAGCCACGCTCAGCCCTCCCAATAGCGCTATGACTCCCGCCAGCGGAACCGCGACGGAAGCTAATGGAACTCCCTTCGCGGCCGCGTAGCCGACCGGCTCCTTCGAAAAGAGGCCGACACTTGCGATCACGAAGATCAGCGAATAAAGAATCCTTCCCAAAAGCACGTAGTATTTCATCTCACTGCTCCTTCCTTTGATCTTGATCACCGACGCGAAAACACTCGCACGGGACGAAGTTAAAGCGAACACACGACCGAAACAACATTTGACTGCTCCTTCAGCTTAGAATCGCGAAACGATCCAAAGACTGCCGGCGATT
>DASXSR010000274.1:0-18566 GCA_036505875.1 Blastocatellia bacterium
TCGATTTTGATTCTGGCAGCATCGTTCAATCGTTCTTTCGGCAATTGCCTGCAGATCTCATTCCTGCCATCCGCCCCCAAGAGCCCTGAAGAGCTGTACCAGTGAAAGCAGTTCATCTCGTCTCGCTTGGGCCAAGCTCAATTCAGCAGAAAACAGGTCCGTATCAGCAGTGAGAGCGTTGAGAAAGGTGTCGACGCCGCCGCGAAATCTCATATAGGCTAGACGCTTTCGATCCTGGAGCGCAGTCACGAGTAATTCCCGCTGAGCCCGGATCTCGCGGATTTTCTGATACTGAATGAGCGCATTTGAAACATCGGTGAATGCGGTTTGAATCGCCTTTTCGTATTGTGCGAGCGCGCTTCGCTGCTGCGCTTCAGCCAGTTCTACCTGCGATCCGAGCCGTCCAGCGGTGAAGATCGGCTGCGTAATCTGCGGTATGAAACTCCAGAGCCTTCTCGAGCCCGAAAAAAGATTTGCCAATGCCGTGCTCTGAAAGCCGAATTCTCCCGTCAACGTAATCGTGGGGAAGTAAGCCGCCTTAGCCACTCCGATGTTGGCATTATTGGCAATCAGAATTTGCTCGGCTGCCTGAATATCAGGCCGCCTTTCCAGGAGCGCCGATGTAAGCCCGGCCGGAACCTCCGGAGGCGGTCGCTCCATCGTTAAAAGGTTGGCTCGAGCCACGGGTCCGGGGTTCTTGCCAAGCAGTAGATTGATTTGATTTTCTGTTTGCTCGATCTGACGTTCGTCATCGGGTATCACCTCGCCCGCTGTGTAAACGAGTTGCTCACCCTGCCGCACGTCTAACAACGTACCTACTCCGCCTTGCAACGTTATCCTGAGCACGCGCAGGGATTCACCGCGTGTGTCGAGGGTAGTCTTTGCAATGGCGAGTTCCATATCGAGTTCGAGAAGGTTGAAATAAGCCGTAGCGACGTCGCTGATCAATGTCCTGATCACTTCTCTTCGGTTCCACTCGCTAGCCAGCAATTGCGCCTGCGCCGATTCAGTCGCGCGCCTGAGACGCCCCCAGATGTCGATCTCGAACGTGAACAGATTGAGGAACACCGTGCCGAATGTGCGCTGGCGGGCGGTTCCCTCCGGAACCGTAAATTGTCCCTGTCGCGATAGCTCCGTGCTTGTAACATCGGCGCCCACGCCGAACTGAGGAAACTGATTCGACCGCGTAATGCCGAGGTTCGCGCGCGCCTGATCGACTCGCGCGATGGCATCGCGAAGATCGTAGTTCTGGACGAGAGCGACACGGATCAACTCCTGCAATTGCTCGTCTTTGAAGATCTCAAACCACTTTAGGTCGCCGATCGACGCGGCGGCGTCCGGGGTCATGGCCGCGCGAAATTGGGGCGGGATCTCTACTGAAGGACGCTTGTAGTCCGGCCCAAGCATGCAGCCGCTCAACCACAGCGCAGCTGCGAGTGCTACCAGAACACGCGTGAGTCGACTGGGCTCTACCCTCACCCTTCCCTCTCCCGCAAGCGGGCGAGGGCAAGAAAAGAGAACCGCACGCAATGCTCTTAGGAACGAAAAATCCCCTCGCCCATTCCGATGGGAAAGGGCGAGGGTGAGGGCACTTTCATCGCCTGCAGGCGAGCGTAACGAGACGAAACAGGTCATCGTAGTCATCGTTCCCACCCTCACTCCGCTGCCGGAAGCGGCTGCTGTGCCGCCACCTGTTCCACCTCGCGGCGGCGCGCTAGACGCTCTATAGCGTAAAACGAAACCGGAATGAGCAAGCTCGCGAACAGCGTGTCGAAGCCCATTCCCATGATCACAACTGTGCCCAGTTGTTGGCGTCCGACGGCCCCTGCGCCCGCGGCGATCCATAACGGCACGCAGCCCAGAATAAATGCGAGAGACGTCATGAACAGCGGCCGCCGCCGTATCCGCATCCCTTCCAACGCCGCGTCAATGAGAGTTCGTCCCTTCTCGAACTCGATCTTGGCGAATTCGACGATCAGAATCGCGTTTTTGGCCGCGAGCCCGATGAGCACGATGAGACCGATCTGCCCATACACATTCAGAGGGAAACCGCGCATCCATAGACCGCTGAACGCGCCGAGCACCGCGATCGGAACCGTTAAGAGAATCGAGAACGGCAGCGACCAACTCTCGTACAGAGCCGCAAGGATCAGAAAAACAAACAGCAACGAAAACCCGAAGATTGTCGTCACGGAAACGCCCTTTTCCGCGACCTGCTCCTGGAACGATATGCCTTGGTAGTCGTAACCCATTTCTCGTGGCATGGTTTGGGCAAACACTTCTTCCAGCGCGTGCCTTGCCTGCCCCGAACTGTAACCCGGTGCGATTGAGCCGTTGATTTGCGCCGCCCTGTAGCCGTTGAAGCGATTGGTAAATTCCGGACCTGATGTCGTTTTTATGGTGACCAGCGTCGATAGCGGCACTGTATCCCCGTCACTGTTACGGACCCGGAAAAGGCCGACGTTATCGGCATTCGCACGAAAATCTCCCTCGGCTTGGACGTACACCTGCCACACGCGGCCGAAGCGATTGAAGTAATTGACAAAGAATCCACCCATGAACGTTTGCATCGTCTGATAAACCAAACTGAGGTCGACACCCTGGTTCAACACCTTGTCGCGATCGACGTCCGCATAAACCTGCGGCGCGCTTGGGATGAATGTTGTAGTCAGCGTGGTAAACTCGGGCCGCTGGCGGGCCGCCTGAAGGAAGCGGTTCATGTTCTGCGCGAGAAAATCAATTCCCTGGCCGGAGCGGTCTTCGAGCATGAATGTTACGCCGCCCGCCGTGCCGATGCCTGGAATCGCCGGCGGTGAAAAAGCAAAGGCCTGCGCTTCGGGGAGGCCGGCAAGCCGCTGGTTCAACTTTTGGATGATCGCAGCTGCAGTCAATCCTGAGCCGCGCTCGTCCCATGGTTTGAGGGTGACGAAATAAAAGGCGTTGTAAGTCAGATTTGCAAGGCTTAGAAGACTGAAGCCGACGACCGTGTTGTACGTCTGAACGCCGGGGGTCTCTTTCAAAATGGCTTCGATTTTTTTTGCGACATCATCCGTTCGCTGTAATGACGACGCTGTCGGCAGTTGCACGTTCATGAAGAAGTAGCCCTGATCTTCTTCAGGGATAAAACCGGTCGGCAGGCGCGAGCCAAAGAAACCCGCCGAGACCGCGACCACAAGCAGTAACAAGATCGAAAAGACTACTTTGTGGAGGAGCGCTTCGCTGCCGACGAGGTAAAAATGCATGACCTTCCCGAATCCCGAGTTGAAACCTCTGAAGAAACGGCCGAGGAGGCCGCGTGATTCCCTACCCGGCTTGAGGATCATCGCCGAAAGCGCCGGCGAGAGCGTCAGCGCATTGAACGCCGAGATGAGGGTCGAAATCGCAATAGTCACAGCAAACTGATTATTGAGCCGTCCTCTTATTCCGCCGACGAATGCGGCAGGCAAGAAAACCGCCGCCAGGACCAGGGCGATTGCCACGATCGGCCCGGCAACTTCCTCCATAGCCTTGAGCGTCGCGTCGCGCGGCGAAAGCCCCTTCTCGATATGCTGTTCGACGGCCTCGACTACGACGATCGCATCGTCGACGACCAGACCGATGGCCAGAATGAGACCGAACAGCGACAGAGTATTGATCGAGAAACCAAGAAAAGGGAACACCGCGAACGTGCCCACCAGTGAAACCGGCACTGCGAGCAGAGGAATCAGAGTTGAGCGCCAGTTCTGCAGGAAGATGAATACAACGAGGACCACCAGGATCAGTGCCTCGACCAGCGTAATGACGATCTCCTTGATGCCTTGCGACACGGCAAGCGTCGTGTCCAGCGAAATGCTGTAATCGAGGTCTTCGGGAAATCTGGTTTTCAAGTCCTGCATCAACGCCTTGGCGTTATTCATCGTTTCGATAGCGTTGGAGCCGGGAAGCTGGTAGACGGCGATGATCGCGGAGGGCCTTCCGTTCAGCCGTCCGATCTGGCTATAACTCTGCGCCCCTAATTCCACGCGAGCTACATCCTTCATCCGGACAACCGAGCCGTCCGGATTGGCGCGCACGACCACCTCGCCGAACTCTTCCGCAGTCAAGAGACGGCCCTGCGCCCGAACTGTATAGGTGAACTGCTGGCCGCGCGGTACAGGCTCGGCGCCGATCTGGCCGGATGGGTTCACTTTGTTTTGATTCGTGAGCGCCGTGATGATGTCGTTGACAGTGATCCCCATGCTGGCGAGCGTGTCGGGACGCACCCAGAAGCGCATCGCGTACTGTCCGGCACCGAAAATAAACACCTGTCCGATACCGGGCACCCGGCTCATTGGGTCGTTGATATTGATGTAAGCGTAGTTCGCGAGAAACGTTGCATCGTACGTTCCCTTCGGTGAATAGAGAGAAAACAGCGCCAGCGGACTGGTCGGTGATTTCCGAATCGTCACGCCATAATTGCGCACATCCTGAGGCAGATAGGACTCTGCCTGCAGGTAGCGCATCTGCGTCAAAATCTGATCGTCATTTGGTTTGGTGGCGACGTCGAAATCCACCCGGAGCCGCATCTGTCCCGTATTGTCGTTTACGGAAAGCATGTAGAGCATGTTGTCGACGCCCTGCATTTGCTGCTCGATCGGTGTTGCAACCGATTGTTCAACCGTTTGAGCATCCGCACCGACGTAGTTTGTCTGAAGCAGAATTTCGGGCGGCGCCAATTCGGGATACTGCGCGATCGGCAAACGTGCGATCGAAACGATACCGACGATCACCGTCACGAGGGAAATGACGATAGCTACGATAGGGTGATTGATGAAGAATTTGGACATAGCGCTTACCTCGTCGGCGCTGCTGGCGCAGGTTGCGCCTTCGCCGTTGCTGTGAGCGGCTTCGGGTTGACCGCCATGCCGCCGCGCACCTTCTGGACTCCCTCCGCCACCACTCGCTCACCGGGCTTCAATCCCTCCGCGATAATCCAATCCGTGCCTATTCTCTCGCCGACCTTGACCGGACGTATCTGAACTTTATTATCGCTGCCGACCACGGCGACCTGGTAGTTGCCCTGCAACTCACTCACGGCTTTTTGGGGAACAACCAGCGCACCTTTCCGTGTCGCTATGATTGTGCGAATGTGGGCGTACTGGCCGGGACGAAGCACATTTCCGGGGTTCGGGAAAACACCCTGAACGCGCAGTGTGCCGGTTTTCACATCGACCTGGCGGTCAACCAAAGTAGTTTTCCCCGGGTGTGGATAAACCGTCCCATTCGCCAAAAGCATTTCCAGGCCCAAATGGCGCTTATCTTCATCGGGGTGTTCTTTAACGTAGTCCAAGTATTCCCGCTCGCTCACCGGGAAGTAAATTTTGATGGGATCGACCGTCGAAACGGTCGTAAGAAGAGTAGTTTGGGTCACGAGGTCGCCGATTTGTCCCTGGGCAATTCCGGCAATCCCGTCAACGAGAGAGACAACTCGGGTAAAGCCCAGGTTGAGCTGCGCAGACGCCACCTGCGCCTTGGCTGCTTCGACCTGCGCTTTCGCTGCCGCCACCTGAGCAATAGCCGCCTTATTCGCCTGGATCGCATTGTCGAGATCCTGCTGAGGAATGGCTTGCTCTTTCGCCAGCGGGGTATAGCGATTGACGTCATTTTGCGCCTTGATTTGATTGGCTTGGGCTTGCGCCAGCTGCCCTTCTGCACTGGCGAGCTGCCCTTTGGCCTGGTCCACCGCCGCCTGAAAAGTTCGCGGATCGATCTCGAAGAGCAACTGGTCCTTTTTTACGAAGGAGCCATCCTTGTACGTTTGGCTTAGCAGATAGCCCGTTACCTGGGGCTTGATTTGCGCGTTGACCAGCCCCTCCAGCGTGCCGATCCAATCCTTCCAGATCGGAACATCTTTTTGCTCGACGCGAACCACCTCGACATCCGGCGGAGGCGGTTGCGGCTGCGCAGATTTCCCGCAACCAACGAGACAGAGCACAACCGCACTCGCCAATGCGAGCCACACGGCCCGGAGCCGTTCAAAGTTCAACGTCCAATTCCCCAACTCGGAACCCGGAACGCGGAACCCGGAACAGCGAAGCTTCATGCGCATAGCAACCCTCACTTGTTCTGAGTAAGCACGTGAGTGCTCATTCACTCACCTGCCAACTCGCGTGACGTCAATCGATCAAAGCCTTTCTTGCAAAAACGTCGTTGACAGCCTCAACAGTCGTTGCCGTCGATCGTCGGAAGAAAGCGGAGAACCTTTATATGGGAACCAGTTTGCATAAGCTGAGTTCGCTAGGGCGCCTGATCACGAACTCTCATGGAGCGATCGGCGATAGTCCGAACCCGCTACCGCTTGATACATGCCGCTACGCAACATCTATACAATAATAGAATGCGACAGGCTTTCTCAATGAGTGTCTACTTAAACAACAACGGCCGATGAGAGCGCACGGACTGTGTGCGCGAAGCGCGGTTCATTGACCTCGTGCGCCGCGTGCATCCCTTCGTGCTGATTTTTCCTGTCTAATTTTCGTCCGGGCACTGCCCTGATCGCTTGTTACGTATCAAGCCAAAGCGAATACAAGAATCTCGGCGTGATCGAGAGCCTTGAGATCCAACGTGCTTTCTTCGCTGATGCCCGCGCCATCGACTGCGTTCAGCGACATACCATTAAGCGTCACGGCACCGCGAGCCACCTGTGTCCAGATATTGCGACTCGGCTTAAGGGGAAAACTTGACTGCTGTCCAGGAGAGAAACTGGCGGCCCAGACGTCCACATCCTGATGCACCGTGACGGAACCATCGCGCCCATCTTTCGAAGCGATAAGGGTCCATTTGCCTCGATGCTCATCGAGTGAAAAAGCGCGCTGTTCATAACCCGGCGGCAAACCGGTCTCGTCCGGGATGATCCAAATCTGGAGGAAGTGCACGGGCTCGGTCTGCGACGCATTGTACTCGCTGTGGCTGATTCCTGTTCCCGCACTCATCCGTTGGACATCACCGACACGAATGACGGAGCTCGTGCCTGTGCTGTCCTTGTGCGCCAGCGCGCCTTCCAGCACGTAGGTGATGATTTCCATGTCGCGGTGCGAGTGAGTTCCGAAGCCGGCTCCAGGAACAACTCGATCCTCGTTGATGACCCGCAAGTGACTGAAGCCCATGTATTGCGCATCATAGTAGTCGCCGAAAGAGAAGCTATGACGGCTGTCGAGCCAGCCAGTCCGTGTTTTACCTCGTTCTCCTGCCCGTCTGACTTTAATCATTTCATCCACCCTTTCATTTCTTTTCACAAAATTCTCCTTAGCCGGACACACGCTCGGCGATCAGGTGAGTAATGGCGGGCTGCTCAACGCCGATATGGAACGCCCGTATCCGCTCTTGTACGTCCCGATCGGACTCCGTGGCACGCGCATGCTGGCGTAAGTGCTCGGCCCATGTTTCGACAAGGAAACTCTCGACGAACCGACCAGGCTCGGCGGGATCGCGAAACAGAGCCCATCGGCTAGCCCCGTCGCGCCGACGCACCCGTCGTAGATCCCGCATGGCACGTCGAAATTCGCGGGCCTGATTGGGATCAATCCAATATTCAATCTGCACGAGTACTGGCCCCTGCTCCGGCTTTGGCTCGACGACCACGACCGGTTCGGGCCAATGCGCCGAAGGAGCCAGATTCAACTCGTCACCATCGATCAGTGTGTAACGCAAGCTGGCAGCAATACCGATGATCAAGCCGAGCGCAGCGCAGGTCAGCGCCGTTGTCACGCCGAAGTGAGCCGCAACAGCACCCCACGCGGCACTGCCAACTGCCATCCCACCCATGAACACGAGCGTGTAGATCGACAACGCCCGTGCCCGCGCCCATGCTGGAGCGGCCGTCTGCGCGGCAGTGTTGAAGCTAGACATGACAGCGATCCATGCAATCCCACCGAGTATCATCGCCGCGCCGGCCACCACGGCGACGTGCACGCGTGCTAAGACAACGGTCACACCGGCGAAGAGCACAGTTGCCCCGACGACGAGCAGATTGTTCGAGACTTTCTCTCGCATCTGCGGCAAAAACGCCGCACCCGCAACAGCTCCGGTGCCGATGCAGCCGAGGAGGATGCCGTAGCCGAATGAGCCCAGGCCTAGAGCATGCCTGGCCTGCAACGGCAAAAGCGCCCACAGCGCACTCGCGCACAGGATAAAGGCTCCCGTACGAACGAACACCGCGCGAAGCTCCGGCGCATGGCGCACGTAGCGAAGACCGGCGCGCATGGCTCCGAAAATGTGTTCCGGCGGCATAGTGCTCTGTTGAGGAGCCGGCTGCCAGCGGTAGATCACAGCCATCACTCCCAGGAACGAAACCGCATTGAGCAAAAAGACGACTCCAGATCCGGCTGCAGCGACCAGAAGGCCTCCGAGAGCTGGGCCAATTGCACGCGAAACGTTGACGGCAACGCCCGCCAGAGTAACAGCCGCCGGGAGCTCATGCCGCGGCACTAGTTCAGGAAGGATCGCCTGAAAAGCTGGACCGTTCATCGCGGTACCAAGTCCGAGGGTGAAAGTAAGCAAGAGGAGCAACCAGGGCGTAACCATTCCGGCCAGAGTGAACACTCCCAACACCGCCGCCGAGACGAGCATCCAGCTCTGCGTGATGAGCAAAAGCCGACGCCGATCAACCACGTCAGCCAGAGCGCCCGCCGGCAGTGCGAGTAAAACTACGGGAAGGCTACCGGCCGTTTCAACAAGTGCGACAAGGATGGGCGATGTTGTCAGCGAAACCATGAGCCAGGATTCACCGACGTCCTCCATCCACGTCCCGATGTTGGACACCACTGTAGCTATCCACAGCGCGCGAAAGATCGGCTCGGCTAGAGGGCTCCACGGCGAAACGCCCTCCTGCGCGAGTTTCGACGCCGCGTCTGGTTGTGCAAGCTCGGTGTGTGCAGGGCGACTCATATTAGGTTTTATTTCTAGACGCGCGCCTATCTACTCGTCGTGTTCCGAGCGATTCGATTAATGTCGACTGCGGATTGTTGCTTCGGCGACCGAACAGCCATGCGTCCAACGACCACGAACCCGCTCCGCAAAGCGCCAAGCAGATGCCGGCCATTAGATAGAACGCTGAATCTTCCCAACTGTGACCGTCGGGATTGATGAAGGGCTCACCGCGGTTAGTTAAAAAGACTGTTGCGGTGAACATCGTCCCCGCGATGCCCAGTGCAGCTAACGTTGGAAACAACAAGGTTCGTAACTTGTCATACATATTCGCCTCCCATGAACCGGTTCGTTAGCGAAGCCAAAAACGAAAAACCCTCACCAGCGCCGGCATAACCAACCACGTGAGGCAGACGACAATGACGGCAGCGACAATCGCTGAGCTTAAAGCTGTTGGAAAACCAGCGAGAGGCGGCCCGATCAAAGCCCCGACCAGCCAACTGGTCGGCCAGACTCCGAGCCACGTTAACAGCGCCATCTTCCATCGCGGCGGCGCCCCCAGGGTGTGAAACCAAGCTTCGAGACCATGCAGCTCACGGTACGTACGCTCGCCTTCTGTCAGTTGAGCGACATGTGTTTGCCATCTTTCGAACAGATCCGAACGATAGAACTCGTCTCTTTCACGCTCATCGGCAAAGGTTCGCAAGACACCATATTCGCGAGTGGTCGAGCCGTGCGGCGGGGAAATTAGATGCACGCCTAAAACCCCCCGCTGATCGAGCGAATCTTGGAAAAACTCTCGAAGACTTTCCTCGAAGGCCCGCTCGTTGCCGGGTTTCACTTTACGAGTGATTGCCACATGAATCGGCATGTTCGTTCTCAAACACGGCTAGTATGTTTAAGTCTCATCGACGCAATTCGCCGCAGCTTGCTGCATCAACCCGATTGCTGGTCCTCTCAAGTCCGTCATTGCCGCATGCCTTAGCGGGAATCCAGGCGAAGTTCCGACCGGACCCCGGTTAAAACATTCGGGGGGCGATTAAACGGATCGTCATCCGTCAATCTTCAGTCAATGCGCATCAATGACCCAACGTCGATATCAGCAACACCCAGCGGCCGGGTCTGGGCGACGGTCTCTTTCTGGAGCCAGTTTCTTGCCCATTCCCGCCAGCTTTCCGACATCCGCGGGATATCAAGTAAGCGCCCGGCCTCCTCTCGGTCGCGAGTGTAGATGCGAAATACATCTCGAACCGTTAGATCGTGATCCGGTCTGTCGACTATCCGGATCTCATCTCCTGCGGCGACATCGCGTCATAAGATCGTTCACCTGCCATTTTTCTCCCCTTGGCTAAAACAATTCCAAATTCGTGCTAACCGCAATGCATACCGAGAGGTGAAATAATTACTACCTACTCAAACGGCAGTACGCCCGCCGTCAACGGCGAGTTTTGCGCCGTGAATGAAATTGGCACGATCCGTCGCTAAAAAGACAATGGCCTCAGCAATTTCATTCGCTGTAGCCGGACGGCCCGCCGGCGCCTGGGCGGCGAGTTGCTCGAGTCCCTCTCCCATTGCGTCGGTACCTTCGGTGCGCGTAGGTCCAGGGCTCACTGCATTGACGCGAACACCGCTCGGCCCATATTCAGCCGCCCACGCTTTGGTGAGCAGATTGATCGCGGCTTTGCTCGAGCCATAGAGACTCATACCGGCCGCCCCGTAATCGGCAACCATCGTCGATACATTGACGATCGCCCCTTTGCCTCTCTTCGCCATCAGCGGAGCAAGTTCCGCGACGAGGAAGTACGGCACCTTGACGTTGAGCGAATACACGCTCTCAAACAATTCTTCCGTCATTTCATGCGTCGGCCCGAACGGGAAGATCCCCGCATTGTTGATCAGAATATCGACATGGCCGTTCCCGAGCTCGACGGCTCTTCTGGCCACTTCCCTCGCGCTCGACGCATTTTGAAGATCAGACGAAATAAAATCCGCTTTGCCTCCTGCCGCACGGATTTCCGCAACCGTCTTCTCGCCTCGCTCCACATGGCGGCCTACCACTACCACATGGATGCCAAGCTGAGAGAGTTTATTGGCTGCCGCCCGGCCAATCCCGCTCGTTCCTCCTGTAATAAGTGCTGTCGATGAATCCGTAGCCATTTGCATATCCTTTCAAAGCCGTTGCTGCCCGACCAGCTATTTCATGGCTTTTACGACGCTAAGCATCTTGCATTATCTCCGCCAAAAACCATGTCCGCCGTTCAGTCTCGTCGATCCAAACCTCAATCAGACTCGCGGTAGCGACATCGTTGTGCCGGTCGCAAACCTCGTGTGTTGCGCGTAGAGATCGCGTCAGCTGCTGGTTGTCATCGCACAGCTCGCCGATCATTTCCTGCGGACTGACTCCTTCTTTGTTGTTGTCTTTCAGCCGTTGATTTTTTGCGATGTCGCTGATGGAACGAATCGTCGTTCCGCCGATCTTGCGCGCCCGCTCGGCGATCGTATCCGTTATGGCGAAGATCTGCGTCGCCTGCTCATCGAGGAGCAAGTGATAATCACGGAAGTGCCGCCCGCTGATGTGCCAGTGAAAGTTCTTCGTCTTCACGTAAAGCGCGAACACGTCGGCAAGCAATCGACGTAGATTGCTCGATATCTCCTCGACCGCATCTCCGCTCAGATCGGTTCTGGTTGCTGTAGCATTCGTGGCCATTGTTCTGTTCTCCTTTCAGGCTATGGGTTAATAATGACACCTTGATTCTGTGCACCGTTAACAATTGAAATTCATCTGAAACAGTTCACTGTTTTGCCAGCGCCTGAGCTAGCACTGCTGTGTCGGTGAAAGCACGCAGTCGTTGGAGATACCCTTCTCGGACTGTCCAGACGTGGGCGAAAGGCACATCGACGGGCACGGCTGTTTTTCGAGTTTTTCCTTCGATACGACCGAGCGCGACGACTTCGTCACCTGCGGCAATGAACTCTTCGGCGACGAAGCGAACGTCAAGAGCTCCATAGAAGCTCGTGAGAAAGCGCTCGAGCACGTCCTGGAGTCCCTCGAAATGGCCGCATCCTATCGGCATCCCCTCCGGCAAATCGTATATGACGTGCGGCGCTTGGATACCTCGCAGTGACTCGCGATGTCCCGGCACGGTAGCTTCGTAGAAAGCGCGCACGAGTTTCTCATTTTCTTCTTCATCGGCCATTGCACTTCTCCTCGTTCTCCAACTGCATGCCAGTCCCGCAGTTGTTACGTCTCTCCTTGAGTCCGATCCCGATACACCTCAGCCGCAAACGGTCACGTAATGGCGCTCGGGCCGCGATACAATCGATGCGCAGCAACCGGTTGCGAAATTCCTTTAAGCAAGTATTCGGCGCGGATTGCACCGGGGAACGCCGCGCTGATCGGTTTGTATGCCTCGTCCGTGACCAATATCTCGCCGGTGGCGGCTTTCCCCTGCAGCCGTGAGGCGATGTTGATGCTGTCGCCCACCATCGTGTAATCATTGCAGTTGGTCGATCCCATGTTGGTCGCGAGCGCCGTCCCCGTTGCGATGCCGATGCCCACCCCCAGAACGACCCTACCGTCCAGTTTGGCGTTGATGTGGTCTACGGCCTCTTGTATCCGGAATGCCGCGCCGACCGCACGAAGCACGTGATCGTCGTGCTTAATCGGAACATTGAACAGCGCCATGATCGCATCGCCGAGTAACTGGTCGACGATCCCGTGATGCTCTCTGATGATCTGCGCGCTCGTCGTGAAAAATTCTTCTGTGATGGGCGCCACCTTTTCGATCCCCAGCTCGTGAGTGAGGCGAGTATAGCCACGGCAGTCGGCGAAGAGCACTGTGACTTCAGAGAGACGGCCCGTCTCCCAGTGCAACTCTCACCGGTTGCAGAGATTCGGATTCGAAGCGCTGCGCCGCACGCCGCGGAGCCACCAGAACCACCCTGCGGGGCCGGCGAATGGAATACCGTCAGCCAGACACTGGGGCGACAACGTCGATCCGGAAATTCCGTTGAATGAATTCATCGCATTCAATACTCCATGAAGGCGTCATCGGGATAGCAATAGAACCAACGCTCTCCAGATTCGGCCGAAGCGATCACGGGATGCTTGCTCGATCGCGCGTGCTCCGTCGCGTGGCGGTTCGGCGAGTCATCGCAACAGCGCGTCGCGCCACATTCCTGGCATATGCGCAGATGGACCCAACGGGCGCCCATTTTTACGCACTCATCGCACTGACGGCGTTTGGCCCGCTTGACAGTCGTGACCGCCTCGATATGAGGGCAGCTTGCTTCTGCCATGGTCATTCCTCTCATTCGGACAGCATCTGATGGACAAAAGAGATCGCGATCGAACCCTCGCCCACTGCCGACGCGACGCGCTTGATGTTGCCGCCCCGCACGTCACCAACCGCGAACACTCCGGGCAGATTCGTTTCGAGAAGATAAGGAGACCTGGCCAGCGGCCAGTGCGCGGCGGCCAAATCGTCTTGCGAGAGATCCGGTCCGGTCTTGATAAACCCTTTGGCATCGAGCGCGACGCAGCCATCGAGCCATTTCGTCCCGGGAACCGCTCCTGTCATCAGAAAAACGTGGCGAATATCGTGAGTCTCGAGCTTGCCAGTCTGATCATCGCGCCAGCGCACGCGTTCGAGATGGCTACTCCCTTCGAGGGCGACGATTTCCGCAGTGGTTCTGAGGACAATGGCCGGATTCTGTTCGATGCGACGAATCAGATAGCGCGACATGGTCTCCGCCAGTCCCTTCGATCGCACGAGCATGTGCACGCGTTTTGCCGTCTGTGCTAAAAAAACCGCGGCTTGACCGGCCGAATTACCTCCGCCGACGACCACAACCTCTTCACCGCGGCACAACTGCGCTTCCATGAATGTGGCGCCGTAGTACACACCCGCATTTTCAAACTGCGACAAATTCTCGATCGAGGGCTTCCGATACGCTGCGCCGGTTGCGATGATGACGGTGCGAGCCGGCACGCGGATACTTTCGTCGATCTCGATGGCGTAGGGCTTGCGGTCGCATATGACCCGTTTGGCGTCCTTCGCGATCATCACCTGCGCTCCGAATTTCTGCGCCTGGGTGTAGGCCCGCCCCGCGAGCGCTTGACCCGAGATACCGGTGGGAAAGCCAAGATAGTTTTCGATCTTTGAGCTCGCACCGGCTTGTCCTCCCGGCGCGTTCGTCTCGAGTACCAAGACATCCAGTCCTTCCGAAGCAGCATAGACCGCGGCAGCAAGTCCCGCTGGTCCTGCGCCCACAATGACCACGTCGCGTATTTGCGTCTGATCAATCGCCTCGTTAAAGCCGAGACAATTGGCAATCTGCTGGTTGGTCGGACTCCGCAGCACCGTTTCCCCGCGACAGATCAGCACGGGCACATCGGCGGCGCTGACCCGAAGCCGATCCAGTAAATCCTGAACGTCGGTGTCGCGGTCGAGATCGATGTAGGAGTATGGATGGCCGTTGCGCGTCAGAAACTCCTTAACGCGGAGCGTTGCGGAACAATGGTTCGAGCCGACGAGCACAACATCGCCGAGCCCGTGCGCGATCAATTCTACTCTTCGGACGATGAACGCCCGCATGATCAGCTCGCTAAGCTCACTGTCCGTCTGCACGAGCGCCAACAAGTGATCGCGATCGACTTCGATCACTTCGCCCGACTCGCTCGCCCGCGCTCGGAGCATCGCGGGCCGACCGGAGAGCATATTGACCTCGCCGGTGAACTGACCCGGTCCATAGACTATGACGAGTGTCTCGGTGGTGCCGGATGGCCGGACAATCTCCACCCGACCCGCCTTGACCACAAAGAACGGCACGACCTGCTGTCCCGGCTCGATGAGCACCTCTCCAGCTCGGATCGAACGCACTTGTCCATGCGCAGCGATCCGTTGAATCTGAGCAAACGTCAAGGTCGGAAACATGCGCTCAGCGCCCGAGGGCAGCGTCAGCGCAACCGGAACAGCTGTATTAGTCATGGGCGATGCACCTTGTCTCTAAATTTAGTGTGCGGTCGTGAGAACCGCGCGAAACCGCACCTTGCCGCTCATCATTTGTTCGTAGGCTTCCGCCACGCGGCTGAGCGGATATTTCTCGATCATCGGGTGCACGCGGGTCAACGCACTGAATTCCAACGTGTCCTGCGAGTCTTTCGCTGTGCCGGAGTACCAACCCGCCACGGATCGCCTTCCCATAAACAACGACGCCGCGCTTACAGTCAGTGGTTCGTTAGGCGCGGCCGGCACAACGAGCTTGCCGTTCACCGACAATCCATCCACCAGCGCGGAAATTGCCTGTGCGTTCGGTGCCGTCGCCAGAATCACGCACGCGCCGCCAAGCTTTTGCAATTCCGCCGCCGCATCGCCAGCGCCCGAATCAATGTAATGATGCGCACCCAGTTTCTTCGCCAGCGGTTCCTTGTCCTTTCCTCGGCCGAGCGCCACGGTCTTGAATCCCATCTGCCGTGCGTACTGAACTCCGAGATGTCCCAGTCCGCCAATGCCGTGCACCGCCACCACGTCGCCGCCGCGGGCACCCGAATTGCGGAGCGCGTTGTAGACGGTGACGCCTGCGCACATGAACGGCCCCGCTTCTTCCGCCGGCAATTCGTCGGGAATCGCGGCCAGCGCCGCCGCCGGTGCGATCAAGTACTCGGCATATCCGCCGTCGAAATCGAAGCCTGAGACTTTGCGATTGACACACATTGCGAAATCCCCGCGCCGACAGTGTTCGCAGACGAAACAATGACCGCCATGCCAGCCTACGCCGACGCGCTGACTTTTTTTCCATTCCGTGACGTTGCCGCCGAGCGCATCGATACGTCCCGCGACTTCATGACCCGGCACACGAGGATACTGGAGCCCGGGCCACAGACCCTCTTTGACGAACATATCGCTGTGGCAAATGCCGCACGCCTCCACTTTCACGCGAACCTGCCCGGCACCCGGCTCCGGGATTTCGCGTTCAACTATTTCAAAAGGTCCATTCGGGCGAGTGACTTGTGCAACACGCATCTTTGACATAGCTCCTCCGATCGTAGGTTTTCTTAATCCCTCAACACTTAAGTGAGCTCAGAAACTCGCCAAATTTATTTTCACGGCGTTCACTCCAACGGCTTCAACTCCTGCAACATAGTCGGGATCAATTCCGTGACGGTCGGATGAATGTGCATGTCGCGCTGGATCACGGTATAAGGCGCTTTGGCGTACATCACATCCCGATCCTCCCATATTGACGTGACGAAACATCGGCCCAACATGTCGTTCCGGGTGACGGGAAATTCAGACTCATAAGGAAGGTCTCCTAACCAGAGGCTGGCCTATTACGTAGTGCATCAACAGTTCCAGGGCGATGAGAACCAAAGACGCCGCTGCCAAGCCGGCCGCAAGCCGAACTTGGCGCCTTTCCTGGGGCGTCATTTCAAGGCACGAGCGACGGGCTATGCAGTCGCGGCGCATGCGGCGTTGACGCTCGAGTGAGACCAGCACGATTGAAGCAATCAATGTCGATACTATAAGGAGGGGCACGCGGGCGGGGCTGCGGTCGAACCAGCGTGCGAGAGCAAAAAGCGCACCCGCCGAGCCTCCACCGAAGGCAAGCAGCAGTGCGGCGGCAATATTGCTCCCAAGGCAGCCGCTGCCGAGTAAGGCGAGCGTCACAGCGCTCCAGTTCATCGTCGGCCGCTCTTCTTGCATCCACGACGCAGCGGTCAGCAAAGATCGCGGCTTGCCGTTCAACCGATAGGCCGTGGTGCGTTGCGGAAAGCCCTTGAGGACGAGCGTCTCGGCTGGGACGCCGGGATAGGCTGAGGCAACCTCTCGATAGACGTCCTGCGACACGACGATTTCGGTGGCCCCGGCTTGCGCCTGAAGGCGCGCCGCCTGGTTAACGGCGTCGCCGATCGCCGTATAATCCTTGATGTCATCTGAGCCCAGCCGCCCGACGCGAGCAAACCCGGAAGCTATGCCGATCGACGCCTGCAGGGGCACGCCCAGACGTTCGGAAAGTTCGGGAAGAAGCTCTTGGAGCTTTGCAGACGCGGCAACCGCAGCCGCCGCATGGTCGGTGCGTTTTATAGGAACGTTGAATAAGGCCATCACCGCATCGCCGATGTATTTGTCGATGAAGGCTCCGTGGCTCACCAGTGTGGTTGAAGCCAAGCGCAGGAACTCATCGACCACTGAGTAGGTGGTCGTTGCCCCGAGGCGGCCCGTCATCTCCGTAAAAGAGGAGAGATCGGCGAAGACCACCGTCATCTCCACGAGGCGGCCCTCTTCCAGGTGGGCGCCGCACTGTGTGCAGCAATTCGGGTTACGCGGGCTTCGACGAATGCCTCGCCACCTCAAGAAAACGGCGGCCAAGCCCACGAACGGTATGCCGCAGACGACGCAGTTGGCGGCGCGCGGCGGAGTTTGCGTTTCTAAAGGCGCGTTCATTCTAATGCATCCCGAGAGATAAAATCGACGACTTCATCTGCCGTCACGATGGCACTGGCATAGTTTGGAATATTGACGTCGAGAGCGGCGTGCATTTCCTCATCCGAGTAATCCGCGGTCGCGTCTTTTATCATCGTGACCTCGTAGCCAAGCTCAGCGGCATAGCGAACAGTCGCCTCCACACACGTGTGGGCTATGAGTCCCATGACGATGAGCTGATGGATGCCGTGTTTCTTGAGCTGCAAATCCAAATCTGTGTTGGCGAAACCACTGGAACACCAATGCTCTAGGACAACGATTTCGCCCGGTTGCGGTTTGAACTCGCTACGGATCTCGCCGCCCCACGTGCCGTATTCGAAGATCTTGTGCTCCCACGCTGCCTTCTGTACAGGCGCAATGTACTTCCAGGTTTCGTAGTCGCCTGGACGGTAACGATGATGCAGCGCATAGAAGACGCGAAGCTTCGCCTTTCGCGCAGCATTCAGGACTTGCAGCATATGAGGAGCACATTTGTTGGCTTCAGCAACACCCTTTAAGCGATCCCATATTTTGCCGCCCTCAGAAATGAAATCGTTATAAGGATCGATCACAATAAGTGCGGTGATCTCTTTGTCATACGTCACTGATGCCATGCTATCTCCTCCTGCGGGGTTACTTATTCGACAATGTCAGACCCGCAGACGCCCAGGCCGCTCGTGCCGACGCGGTGAATGCCGCCGCATTCTTCCTGACGAACTCCTGCACGCTGAGCGCCCCCCTCCCCGTGAGCATGCGCACATCGTCCGACATCCGGTCGTAGCGGCCCGCGCGGTGCAGATCGGCCATCGTCGCGAGGTGGTTCACCAGGTGAACCGGCAAGCCGCGCTCGAGCAGCCCTTCCCGCCACGGCTCGACCGGAATGTCCTGAAAGGTGATCGTGCGGCCAAGCGCCTTCGAATACTCCTGTGCATAGAAATGCATGTTCTCGGACTGCGGACCGGTCAGGTGATAGATCTTGCCGATGTGCGGCTGCGGATTGGCGAGCAGCGCGGCGAGCACACGTGCAACGTCTTCCGCTGCGACCGGCGAAGTCTTGCCCTCGCCGAACGGTAGTCTGATCTGATTTGATTCCCTGACCGAATCCGAAGTGAAAATCAGGAAGAAGCCTTCGAGAAACACTGTCGGCCGCACATGCACGACCGGGAGACCGGACCAGTTGAGCGCCTGCTCGGCGAGCCAGTGCAGCTTGTGCTGCGG
>DASXSR010000275.1:0-6825 GCA_036505875.1 Blastocatellia bacterium
CCTCAAAACTTGTTTCCGGTGATGCGACGCGCGGCGCCCAGGTTTAAGGACGAACAGTATCGGCGGGTGTTGGCGAAGCTCCCTGATGTGGGTCTGTCCGACCGCAGTCGTTTGCTGAGTCCCGCGAATCTGCAATTCCCTTAGACCAAGTTGACTATGTTATTTGCAATTAGCTAGGTTCGATGATCTTAGCTGCCAAATCCCCGCTCATCACGGCGCTCTCGATCGTTGCAGGCAATCCTGTATTCGTCCAATCGCCCGCAAGAATAAAATTCGGAATCGACGTTCGCAGGTTGGGTCTGAGGTCGTCTGATTCAACCGTATGCGAAAGCGTCGCTTCCCGTTCCTTCACGATCACATTGTGAAGCACGTTCGCGTTACGGCTCTCGGGCAAAAGCTCGTGCAGCTCGCTTATCGCCATCTCGACCAGATCGCTCTTTGTCAGGTCCACGAAATCACGCGCGGCGCTGACGATCACCGCAATCTGATTTGAATGCTTGTCGGTCGAGAGAACCAGGTCTTTGTTGAACAGCCACTGGCTGCGCGTCCCCAATAGCCCGACAAACTCGCGATCGATGATCGGCTTGTCGAACCAGAGATTGATCGAAACTATCGGCGACGATCCAAGCTTCTCCAGCGAAGCGAACTCACTGTTCTTGAGCTCATCGGGTAGGATAGCGAACAAAGCCGAGGGAGGAACTGCGCTGATGAAATAGTCGGCCTCGATCCGCCGGCCATCTCTCAACTCTACGGCGAAAACGTTGCCTTGCCGGACGATCAGCTTTTGAACCTGCGCGCCGGTCTGAACGGCGCCACTTCGCGCTTTGATGAAGTCGGCAGCGCCGTCGGTGTAGAGGTCGCTCAATCCAACTCGCGAGATCCCGATGTTAGCGCTCCTCGCGTCGCCGCCAAACGCTTCCTTGAGAACTACCTGCAGCATTCGAGCCGAAGCGACATCAGGACTTTGATTCAACGTCGCGATCACCATCGGATACCAGAACCGAGTCTTGATTCTCTGTGATTGCCCAAGCTGGTCGAGCCATTGATCGACAGTCAGTGAATCAGGCGAGAAGCGGCCGTTGCTCTTGATCGCGCGGCGAAGGTTCAATGCCCGAAGCTTGTCGCTGGCGCCGAGTCCTTTCATTCGGAACAGACCCGCCAGCACGTTTAACGGCGCAGGAAGCGGAGGACAATCGAAGCTTGTGAAGCCTTTCCGGTCGAGGAAATCAACTCGCGGGCGTTCTTGAAATTTCAAGCGGTCGAGCCGGCCGATTGTCCTGAGAAAGTCTATCGTGTGTTGATAGCAGCCCATGAACAAGTGCTGCCCGTTGTCGACGACGTCGCCGGTCTTCTGGTCGATAAACGAATACGCGCGCCCACCCAAATGCCCGCGGCGTTCGAGCACGGTCACTTTCCAGCCGCGCTCACTGAGCCTTACTCCCGCCGTCAGCCCCGCGAACCCGCCCCCGATTATGACAACTCGCGCCGACACGTTTACCCCTTCAGTTTGCTCTTTAACCAGATGCTGAAAGCTATTTGCAGCCGCCGCCACTTCGAAACCGTAAGCCGATTGCGAAACACATCAAACTTCACCGCCGGTATTTGATCCAGAAGCTCGCGGTAAATAGCGCCCATTATTTCAGCGGCGAACATCGAAGCGCGATCAGACTCGGGAAGCGCGGCGGCGGCCTTTGCAAAATGCGACTGCGCCCGCGCGTGCTCGAATTTCATCAACTCAATGAACGGTGCGTTGTAAGTGTTCAATCGCAGATCGTGCTCCGAGTACCCAAACCGCTCCATATCTTCAATCGGAATGTATACTCGTCCCCGCCCGGCATCTTCCCTTAGATCGCGCAGAATGTTTGTGAGCTGCAATGCAAGACCCAGATTCACGGCGTACTCGCGCGTGCGAGCCGACTCGTATCCGAATACCTCGATGCATATCAGCCCGACAGCAGACGCCGCGCGATAACAGTATTCGCGAAGGTCGGCGAAGGTCTGATAGCTGTGCCACTTCAAATCCATCTCCATTCCGTCGATCAAATCGAGGAACGGCTGTTTGGGCAGATCGAATTCTTGAATCGAAAGCAGCAATCGCTCGCCAAACTCGCTGGTCGGACAACCGTTGAAACACGCCTGGACTTCGTTGCGCCAATACTCCAGCTCGGCGTAAGGATTTCGTCCAGTCTGGTCTTCGTCGACAATATCATCGAGCAGTCGGCAGAAGGCGTAGACGACTTTGATCGCGCGGCGCTTGTCAGCAGGCAGGAGCAGAAAGGAATAATAAAAGTTCGAGGCGGTCGTGCGGGCCAGCTTGCGACGCGCTCCGATCACCCGAGATACCGCTGACGATACAGGGGAAGCCATCAGTGACGCCGAAAAGCCTCCTTGCTAATCGCGGCCAAAAGGATCTTTAACTTGTCGGTGGAAGTGATCACGGGCCGACGCGCGAAAACGTCGTATCCGTTTTGCTCGATGCGTTCGAGTATTCGCATTCCGCCAAGCCAAACCGCGCGAAGTTCCAAACCGAGCCTGCCACTCACGGACGTGCAGAGCGGTTTGCCGCTGTAGAACATCTCGCGCGCGCGTCGGGTCTCAAACTTCATCAGTTGCTTGAAACTGTCGTTCGTTTTGCGGCGCATCAAATCATCCACCGACAAATCGAATCGCGATAGATCTTCTTCAGGAATGTAGATGCGATTCTTGTCCAAATCGATCGAGACATCCTGCCAGTGATTCGCGAGCTGAAGCGCGGTGCAGATGTGATCAGACCACTCAAGCCGCTGCTGGTCGCGGTAACCGAATAACAAGAGTATCAACCTTCCAATCGGGTTGGCCGAGCGTCGACAGTAGTCCAGCAATTCGTCGAAGCTCTGATATCTGCGGACCGTCACGTCTTGGCAGAAGGCGGAAAGCAAGTCTTCAAACAATGTAGATGGTAAATCAAATTGTCCGGCCGTCTCACTCAGAGCTACGAACACCGGATGGCTTGCGCGGCCCGCAAGAGCTTCCTGCAACATTCGCCGCCACTGTTCGAGCGACTCCAACCGTTCTCGCTCGACGTAGTGCTCGGCGTAGCCTTCATCGGCGAAATCGTCCGCAATTCTGGCAAACGCATAGATCGAGTAAAAGTGTCGTCTTAGTAGCTTTGGAATAAGCGCCGAGCCTACCGGAAAGTTTTCGTAATGTGAGCGCGCCAAGCGCTCGCAGTACTGGTAAGAGGCATCGAGCGACCAAATCTCGTCGCCCGCGAGTGGCTCGAAGATGACCTGAGCGAGAGCGCCCGGTTGCGTTGTCGTGCTCATTTTCGCCTGAAATGTCTATCCCGGGAGCGCGGGCGTCTCGCCTGCACAACCTGAATCTGTCCCTTTGCGAACAGCAGGCGAGACGCCTGCGCTCCAGGGTTTATATTCGCTTTTGGGGTGAGAAGAAAGCAAGCGAAGGGCGTGCAGATGTCGTGATTTCAGTACCGCGAATGGCAGCGGGTGGTTTCAGGCTACCGCTCGCGGTACCGAACCCAGCCTGCTCCTTCGTGACCGAAGTGGAAGACATTCGGATGAATAACCTCCGCGAGAATCTCTAGCGACTCGACGAGTCTCGGCCCAGGCCTGTTGAAGTATTGGTTTCCGTCGGCCACGTACACTCGCCCCGACGCAACTGCTCTTGAGCCCTTCCATTCAGCTTTGTCACTGAGCAAATGCATTTCCTCGAGCGTGCGGTTAATCTCGAAGCCGCAAGGGGACACGAAGATGACATCAGGATCCCTGGCGATTAGTTGACCCCACGTCATCCAAGGCGAATGCTTGCCCGCTTCGCCGAAGAGGTTCACACCGCCGGCCATCTCGATCAGCTCAGGCATCCAGTTGCCGCCCGCCATCAAAGGATCAATCCACTCGATATAGGCGACCGTCGGATCCCGTTCGAGCCAATGTGTGCGCTGAACGATATCGTCCATCCGGCTTTTTAATTCATCGATCAATTGCTCGGCGCGGTCGGCGGCGCCAAGCGCGCTGCCGACTCGTCGAATGTCGGCCCACACGTCGTCAAGCGAGTTCGGTTCCAGCGAAACAATCACCGGCCGCGAGCTCGTCAGCTCGCAAACGGCTTGCTCCACGTCTCTGAGGCTGACCGCGCAGACCTCGCATTGAGATTGAGTGACGATGTGAGTTGGTTTAAGCACTTCGAGCTTCTGAGCGTCGACTCGATAGACGCTCAATGCATCTTGGACAATTGACTTCACGCGATTGTCTATTTCAGCGCTCGTGCCTTCGATGTTGAACTTGGGGCTTGTTAGCTGCGGGAGTCGCTTTACGGATGGCGGGTAATCACACTCGTGAGACCGCCCGACCAGTTGGTCTTCAAACCCGAGCGCGCACACGATCTCAGTGGCGCTTGCGATTAGAGAGACAATGCGATGATTTGCCATCGAGGAGTGGTCTTGAATCACTGTCATTCAGCGGCGCAGTCGCGCGTGTCGCATTTTCTCGAGTTCTGCCTTCAAGGGCTTCCAATATCGACGGTCGGCTTTGCGCGCGGCGTCTTCCTCTCCCGAAAGACGACATCACGGCTGAATTCTGCCGCGCCGTACAACACGCAGGCCTGACCGCCCATCAACAGGGCGCGAACGCGGTTCCTCTGGATCGAAGAAAGGACTTTGTGTATCGGGTTCGGGATCAAGCGAGCCTCCCATCGCAAGGTACACTTCCCAAAGCTTCGCCGATTCGCTCCAACGCTCCATCGGCGTCATCGAGTACCACTCGGCCTGTTCCTCGCCTACTAGTTCCTCAGCAGAGATCATCGTCGTGCTACTCAACTCTTCGCGAATAAACCTCAGCGCCCAGTTGTACAAATTCACGGGACTTCTCCGCCATTCCGCGCGTCACCGCTTCTTCTTCGTTGAGAGCATGCTGTGCTGCGTAATCTCTCACTTCCTGTGTGATCTTCATCGAGCAGAAGTGCGGGCCGCACATCGAACAAAAATGCGCGAGCTTCGCGCCTTCTTGCGGCAGCGTCTCATCGTGGAATTCGCGTGCAAGCTCCGGGTCGAGCGACAAGTTGAACTGGTCCTCCCATCTAAATTCAAATCGAGCTTTCGACAACGCGTTGTCCCAGTACTGCGCGCCGGGATGACCCTTAGCTAAGTCAGCCGCGTGAGCCGCGATCTTATAAGCTATCACCCCATCCTTTACGTCTTGTCTGTCGGGCAAACCGAGATGCTCCTTCGGGGTGACATAGCAAAGCATCGCGGTTCCGAACCAGCCGATCATCGCCGCGCCGATCGCTGACGTGATGTGATCGTAGCCCGGAGCGATGTCGGTCACCAACGGCCCAAGCGTGTAGAACGGCGCTTCGCCGCAAGCTTCAAGCTCGCGGTCGACGTTTTCCTTGATCAGATGCATCGGGATGTGGCCGGGGCCTTCGATCATCACCTGACAGTCTGTGTCCCACGCGATCTTCGTCAGCTCGCCAAGCGTCTCAAGCTCGGCGAATTGGGCTTCGTCGTTTGCGTCCGCGATCGAGCCGGGCCGCAAGCCATCACCCAGGCTGAATGTCACATCATACGCGCGCATGATCTCGCAGATGTCGCGGAAGCGAGTGTACAGGAAACTCTCTTCGTGATGAGCGAGGCACCATTTGGCCATGATCGACCCGCCGCGCGAGACGATCCCCGTCGTGCGCTTCGCAGTCAGCGGGATGTATCGCAGCAACACGCCGGCGTGAATCGTGAAGTAATCAATGCCTTGTTCGGCTTGCTCGATCAGCGTATCGCGATAGATTTCCCAGGTCAGCTCTTCGGCTTTGCCCCCGACTTTCTCGAGCGCTTGATAGATCGGCACGGTTCCGATCGGCACCGGCGAGTTTCGAATGATCCATTCGCGAGTGGTGTGAATGTTACGCCCTGTGGACAAATCCATCACCGTGTCCGAGCCCCACTTGATTGCCCAGCGCATTTTCTCGACTTCTTCTTCAATCGAAGAAGCGACTGCAGAATTGCCGATGTTCGCGTTGATCTTGACCAGGAAATTACGCCCGATGATCATCGGCTCGCTCTCGGGATGATTGATGTTCGCGGGGATGATCGCGCGCCCGCGAGCGACCTCATCGCGCACGAATTCGGGCGTGATGTACGAAGGAATCTTCGCTCCGAATGATTCGCCCGCGTGTTGAAAGTTCAGCGCGCTGCGGTCGCCGTTCTTTTCCGATTCAAAGACACGCTTTCGGCCCATGTTTTCGCGAATAGCGATGAACTCCATTTCGGGCGTCACGATACCGCGCTTGGCGTAATGCATCTGCGTGACTGCACGGCCGGGTCTTGCTCGAAGCGGCAGACGACGGGCGCCCGGAAAAGGTTCGAGCCGACCTTTGTCTTTTTCAAGCGCGTATTCGCGAGCGCCTTCGGTCAAGTAGCCATCGTCTTGAGGAACAACCTCGCGGCCCTCGTATTCTTCGACGTCGCCGCGCGCAACGATCCACTCGCGACGCAGTGCCGGCAGTCCGTCGTGAACGCTGCACCTTGCGTCGGGGTCCCCCCAAGGTCCGCTGGTGTCGTACACGTGCACCGGCGAATTCTCTTCGAGCGCGCCGGTGACGTTGCGAGTCGGATTCAAATGAATCTCGCGCATCGGGACGCGAGCGTTCGGTGAGCCATTCGAAACATAGACTCTTTGGGATTTTGGAAACTGAAACTCGCTGGCGGAGTTTTCGGACTGATTTGTGCTCTTCATATTGGCCTCCCTTCGACGGCATTATCCGTATCAGGTTCAAGGGGTCTCCCGCTTGGGACTCTCAGCCTCGCTATGAAGCTCCCCCGAAAAGTGATTCGTG
>DASXSR010000276.1:0-5724 GCA_036505875.1 Blastocatellia bacterium
TTACGATCTACGACGTGGGCCAGCAGCCATTCGGTGAAGTCATCACGCGTCATCTGACCGGCAGCCACCGCAAGAATAAGCCTCTCTTGTGCGTCGACGGTCGCGCTGATTTCGAAACCGTTCAAGACAAGAAATGTTTCAATAGCCGCGTGACCGAGCCGCTTGTTTCCGTCGATGAAAGGGTGATTGTTGATGAGTGAGAAGCCGAGTGCCGAGGCTTTCTCGATGATTGTTGGATAAAGGTCTTCGCCGCCGAACGTCATTCGCGGCTGGGCCACCGCTGACTCCAACGCGCCCGCGTCACGGATACCCGACGAGCCGCCGGTCTGTTCAATGATTCGGCGGTAAAGCTCAAGGATTTCATCAAGCGCAAGATAACGCATCAAGCGAGGCGGCGATACAACTCCGTATTCTTCTTCAACACATAATCTACGGCGCGCTCGAACTCCTCGTCGGGGCGGGAGAGTAGTTCTTCCACGCTGACACGCACCAACTCTTCAGGAGAGACGCCAAGTCGAGATGCCATCTCTTTAAGCCTTGTAGCGCGGTCCTCCGGTAAGCCTACGGTGATGGTCGTCATAACGATCTCCAATCGAAAGTGTACCCTTTGTTCGGTCTCGTTGGAAGGAGACAATCCAAGACGTCCTGCGACTCAACTTTACGTGATGACTTTTGCACGATCTGAATATGAAGCACCGTTGGCTTGCCTCGACTAATGCGTAAGAGTACGCTCCTCCGCTATGAACACTCGCCGCCAGTTCCTGATTCGCGCGCCGCTTGGCTTTCTCGTTGCCGCTACAGCTTGTCGCAGCGGTTCGACGCCAACCAATTCTAATTCGGACTCGGCTCCAACCACTGCTGGGGCGCCGCCCGTTTGGGGCACCGGACCCGGAGCCGGTCCGCCAATATCACCAGCCACGTTCGCTGAAGCCGAGAAGCTGATGCAGGTCACGCTGACCGATGCCGAGCGCAAGCAGGCGGCTGACTCGTGGCGAACGACGCTCGCATATTACCTCGAACGGCGCGCCGGGCCTCGCAAGGTTGCGATCGCGGACACCGACGCGCCGGCCACTCTCTGGAATCCACTTATCCCGGGAGTTACTTCCCCGCTCGCCGAACAGACTCCCGCAATCTCCGGAGTCGCGGCACGGTCATCGAATGACCGGTTCGTGAGATCGAAGCCGGATGACAAGCCGCTCCCGTCATCGGATAATGACATCGCTTTTGCATCAGTCTCGCAGCAATCGAGATGGATCCAATCGCGACTGCTCACCTCCGAGCGGCTCACAAATATTTATCTCAGTCGCATCGAGCGGCTCGATCCAAAGATCAGATCCATCATCACGCTGACCAAAGATAACGCGCTTGCGCGGGCGAAGGCTGCCGATGCCGAGATCGCTGCCGGCAAGTATCGAGGCCCGCTGCACGGAATCCCGTACGGCGTCAAAGATCTGCTCGATACGAAAGATATTCCGACAACCTACGGCGCTGAGCCTTTTCGCAATCGAGTTCCGACGTCGGATTCGGTCGTTGTTCGAAGACTGAATGACGCGGGCGCGGTGATGTTGGCCAAGCTCTCGCTCGGCGCGCTCGCATTGAACGACATCTGGTTTGGCGGCCAGACGATGAACCCGTGGTTACCCGAAGAAGGCTCGTCAGGATCGAGCGCCGGCCCCGGTGCGGCAACGGCTGCTGCACTGGTGTCGTTTTCAATCGGCAGTGAGACTGGCGGAAGCATCGTTAGCCCGTCGATGCGCTGCGGTGTGACCGGCCTTCGTCCGACGTTTGGACGCGTGGCGCGAACGGGCGCGATGACGCTCTGCTGGTCTTTGGATAAGCTCGGACCGATGACCCGATCGGTCGAAGACGCGATGCTTGTGCTTCAAGCGATCAACGGCCCTGATGCGGGCGATGTTTCGAGCGTGCCTAGCCGATTGGACTTCGACGCGACGGCTTCGGTTGCGGGACTCAAAGTAGGCTACATCATACAGTGGATGAAAGACAATCCCGCGACTGATGTGGACCGCGCGGCGATGGAGACGATGAAGAAGTTGAAGATGGAGCTGAAAGAAGTGACGCTGCCCGATTGGCCGTACAGCTCGCTTATGCCGATTCTGTTTGCCGAGGGCGCGGCGTCTTTCGAAGAGCTGACGCTCAACAACAAACTTGGCGAGCTGAAGATGCAGGTGAAGGACGCGTGGCCCAACCTGTTTCGACAAGCGAGATTTCTTTCTGCGGTTGATTTCGTGCAGGCCGATCGATTCCGTAGAAAAGTCGCGATGGAGATGGCGCGCGTGTTTAAGGAAGTCGATGTGCTGCTCGTGCCATCGCTGCGAGACGAGCAGCTCACGATCACTAACTTCACCGGTCATCCATCGCTCACGGTGAGGGCAGGATTCGTTCAAGTATCCGAAGCAAGAAGCGACTGGGCGCCCGATCCGGAGAATCCTCTGCCGAAGTTCGATCCGCCGCGTCGCGTGCCTCACGGGATCACGATTCTGGGCCGTTTGTTCGACGATGGAGTGCTCGGGCAGGTGGGACTCGCACTAGAACGGGCACTGGGCGTATCGGAGGAAAGGCCCTCAGGGTTCTAGATAACGCTGGGCTCTTCTTTGACCGACTCGCGTAGCCCCGTAGAAGGCTAAGCCGATGGCTACGGCTATGGCTACGTCTCGCGCCTCGCGCCACCCGCTGTTCGCCAATAACCAAAGACACAGAGTTACGCACACAATCGAGATGAACATCCCTGCTGGCGCTTCAAAAGCGCGTGACCGCTCCGCTCGAGTCCGAGCCGTCGCGGCCATCTTGTCGCGCCTCCTCAGAACCGGCAACGCCGCGCAGGTGATGATGTACACGATTACTCTAGTGATCAGGCTGAATTTCAGCGCATAGATGAACGTGCCTTGCACCGCCAGGAACAGAACGGCCGCGGCAGAAAACAGGATGGACACGTGAGGTGTGCGGAATTGCCGATTAACGCGTGCCAGCAAGACTGGAAGTTGCGCATGTAACGCCATTGCGAATGGCAACCGAGTTAGGGCCAGCATCACCACATTCAACGTTCCAAGGATTCCGATAAGCGCGCCAGCCGAGATAATCGCCGGACCTGAAGCGCCAAGAAAACTCTGGCTGGCGTCGGCAATTGGCCGTTCCGATCTTCCCAGTTCAGGCAAAGTGCCGATGCACACGACTTGAATCAACAAGAACAGCACAACTGAAGCGCTCAGTGCCACGGCCAGGGCAAAGGGTATGACTCGTTGAGGTTGCCTGATCTCGCCGGTGTTTACCAACACCGCTTCAAACCCAGAGAACACATAGACCAGCATGAACACGGCGCCCGAGAGCGCTCCCACGCTTGGCGTTGCCGGAAGCGTGAAACGTGCCGGGCTGATAAAGAACAGTCCCACTGCGACGAACACAACCAGCGGGAGCAGCTTGCTGACAGTGAAGATGTCGCCGACGCGTGCCGATTCTCGGACGCCAATTATGTTAATGACGGTGAGAAAGACCACGAGCGCGGTGGTGATTGCAACTCGGGGCAGCCCTGATACGGCTGGCGGCCAAAAGTAGCCAAGGTACGCGACGAATACCTGCACGAGTGTGGCGAAGCCCGCGAGCCTGGTCAACCACATCAACCACCCAACCGTGAAGCCGAGTGCCGGGCCGAACGTCTCTGTGGCATAAAGATATGGACCGCCCGTGCCACTGAAGCGGCTGCCCACTTCGGCAAAGCAGAGCGCAATAAGCCCGACGATCACCGCGCATACGACGAAGGCAGCCAGACTGTAGTTCCCGACCAGCCCTTGCACGTCCGACGGGAGCCGAAAAATGCCGGCGCCCACTGTAACGTTCACCAGAAGAGCGACCAGGTCCCACTTTCTAATTCCTCGACTTAGACCTTCATCCGTTTTGTCCATTGGAACCGAAGGCGTGCGCTTGCAGCCAGCATGCTGGCGCTCATCGTTGCGCCGCAAAATGCGTCGACCGGCCAGGCTTACCCGCGCGCAAAGTATAAGTCATATCTTCCTGCTAGTGTCAGAATGTAGTGGCCTCAGAGGTAACATCAAACAGTATCGTGGCCTTCGATCCTTTCACAGTGATGCCTCCTCGATCTCCCGGCGTAACCGAACCGAACCGCTCCGCGAAAACTTCCGGCAGCGGACGCGCGTTGAGCGGGGCGATCCACAGTCGCAGAAGGTGGCGCTTGCGCTCAGCCTCCGGGAAATCCTCGAAGGCGGTTCGATCGTGCAGGATCGTGTGATTGTGCACAAATTGAACATCGCCGGCTTGAAGCTCCATCGACAAGTTCAGCGCAGGGTCATTCGCGAGTTCGTCCAGCAGATCCAGTGCCTGGATCTGAAGAGGGCTGAGCGGCCTAACCTCAGTGAAGCGGCGCGCGGACTCGATGTATTGCCGCTGGTAGATCGCCGAAAGCGAGTCTCGGTACCAGCTGAAGACCGGAATAGAAAAATAGGGTTTGCCGCCATCGGGAACTTCACCTCGTCGATCAGTCTCAATCGGATCGAGTAAAACTCTGAGTAAGTCCGGTCGGCGGCGTCGCATTTCATTGAAAATAGTCGTCGATGATACCAGGCTCGATAAGCCACCGGATTTAGCCGCTTGTAGACACAACAGCCCCACAACGTCACAGGAGTCGGTGTGGAAGGTTTGGCGTTCCCTAGTCTGGTAAATTCGGGCCTCCGGATCGTGGCTGGAACGCCCAAGATCCATAACGTGCCCAAGCAAGTGCCCCGCGGCGTTTTGCATCCTAAGGTGACCGAGGTGAACCCCAATCCCGAGAAACGCAATGGCCGCTTCGCGTTTCGTCCAACGCTCTACTGGAAGCGCTCGAATCAGCACGAAGCCGCGTGCGTTGAGCACATCGTCGAGTAGATGCCGAAGGCGCGGGCCGAGCGTAGGAAGCGGGAAGTCGTCACTAACGATCGTTGTCAGGTCGAGCGAGGATTTGGCGACCTCCCTCATCGCACTTTCCACTTCAGCAATCTCCGATTGGGAAAGCCGCACTATCCAATCGTCGCGTCTCGCTAGCTCCGGACCATACCAGGCAGAGAGATCGCCAATCTCAGGCGGCAACGTATCAGGTGTCGAAGGATGAGGGTCAGACGTCATAGCTCTGTCGAAAGTACATCCACCAATGCTGCGATAAATGCGTGTCACTTGAGGCTGAGTCGAGGACCTCGTATCTGCCGCCATCGCGCTTCAGTCATCAGCGTCAGTCTCCGATTCTCCGCGGGTCAGGTGAGCGAGTCAACGTTGTTGCGAGGCTTGTTCCGCACGATCGGGTTCATTAGTAGAGGACGGTCGGTAACGACACGACGGCGGTGGGCTTTCACCCACCAATAAATTGGTGGCCTATTATCAAGCGTCTTATAGGGACGGCGACTTAAACAACACACTATTACACCACCAACCTCTCCTTCGTCTGCTAGCGCAGATAGACTTAACGCAGCTAGAATTAGCCCGCCTCTTTGGCAGTGCACTTAAGCCCGGGTTTAACAGACGATCAGGTATGCCGATTAACGCCGGCACACAGCTGGGCCGCTACGAAATCCGCTCGCTACTAGGCTCGGGCGGGATGGGTGAAGTCTATCTCGCCCAAGACACAAAACTGAGACGGTCCGTGGCGCTCAAGCTCCTGCCCGCGGAGTTCAGCCGGAGCAAAGAGCGGCTGCGTCGCTTCGAGCAGGAGGCATACGCCGTCGC
>DASXSR010000277.1:0-2585 GCA_036505875.1 Blastocatellia bacterium
GTAGTCTTTTTCACCTTCCTCACCGTGGTCCTCACCTGGGCCGTGATCTTCACATACGAGCAGCTTCTTCGCCAACCCTTTTACACCTGGGTGGAAGCTCGCTTCCCGGACGATAAGAGCCTTCAAGACCGCATTGAACAGCGCGTCGAGCATTTCTGGATCTCGACGGCGGTCGACGTGATCGTCGTAACTCTTCTGCTCGGGCTCGTGAAAAATCAGCAGCGCAAGCTTCGAACCAGCGAGGAGCGCTACCGCGCGCTGTTCGAACACGCCAGCGACGGAATAGGAGTCGCGAGATCCAATGACCATCGACTTGTCGACGTGAATTTGAAGTTCGCTGGAATTCTCGGCCGTGAAAATCAACGCTTGATCGGACAACACGTTTGCGATCTGTTCAAGGCCGATGGTGACCTGTCCAAACATGGCCTGCTGGCTGAGGCTTTCGATTGTTGTGACGAACAAAACCCCCTAAAGCTCCAAAGCGGCGTCTGGTCGGAAGCCGAACTCAGCATCAAGAAGCCGTCGGGCGCGCCGCTGATGCTTTGGGCCTCGTGCAGCAAGCTTGTCGCCGGCAAAGATAGTTTCTTCATCCTTATCGTCCGCGACCTGACCGAGCCAAAGCAGCTCGAGGCGGAAAAGCAAACCATGGAGGCAAAGTTTGCTCACAACGAAAAGATAGCGGCGCTGGGGCGAATGGCAGCGCAAGTTGCTCACGAGGTGAAGAACCCGCTGGCTGGATTGCAGCTCTACTCGATGCATCTGAAGAGCAAGATTGGGGGAAAGCTTCCGCCGGAGCAGGAATCACTGGTCGACAAGATCATTGACGGAATCAGTAAGCTATCTGACACCACTGAGCGAGTGCTGGCCTTTGGCCGGCCCATCAGCGTTAGCCGACATCGCGCCGATCTCAATCGGTTGATAAGCGATTCACTTCCGTTGCTGGACCCTCAAGTGACCGCCAAGAATATCAAGGTCGAGTTCAGACCATGCGAGCCCGCTGCCTATGCCTACGTGGATGAAGCGGCAATGCGATCCGTTTTCGTTAATCTTGCGCTCAACGCCATTGACTCGACGGATCAGGGCGGGAGTTTGAAGATAGTCAACAGCATCTGTTGCGGTCAGCTCAGGATGGAGATCACGGACACCGGACGCGGGATGACAGACGAACAGTTGAAGAATCTGTTCGAGCCTTTCTACACGACCAAGAGCCAAGGGCTTGGGCTCGGAATGTCTTTTGTAGCCAAAGTCATCGAGCTGCACAACGGCAGAATTACGGTCAAAAGCCAGGTCGGCGGCGGAACTCGAATAACGATTACGTTGCCGGCGGCGGAGGTTGCGCAAACCGCATGAAGCGAAAGCCCCGAATGCTGATCGTAGATGACGAGAGCAGCATAACCGACGCGCTCGAACTCATAATGCGAGAAAACGGATACGACGCGCTTAGTGCGGGATCGGCGGCCGAAGCCGTCGCTCTGCTGCGAGATTCGCCGTTCGACGTTGTCTTCACCGACCTCAAGCTGCCCGACGCTGATGGAATCGAGCTGCTGGCGAAAATCAAGGAGAGTGCTCCCGCTACCGAAGTAATTTTGATGACTGCGCACGGTTCGCTCGAAGTTACCATCGATGCGATAAAGAAAGGCGCCTACTATTACATCGAAAAACCGTTCACTCCGGATCAGGCGATTATGCTTGCTGCGCGGGCGCTGGAGTTAGCCAGAGTAAGGGAGGAGAATCGCGAGCTCCGCGGCGCACGACAGAGCGACACCTTCGGTATGGTGGGCCGCGCGCCTCAAATGATGCGAATCTACGATACGATTCGCGCAACCGCCGCGTCCGAAGCTTCCGTGCTGATCGAAGGAGAGAGCGGAACCGGGAAGGAGTTAATTGCCAGCGCCTTTCATTCTCAGAGCAACCGAGCCGACGGGCCGTTCGTCAGAATCAACTGCGCAGCGATACCTCGCGACCTTATCGAGTCTGAGTTGTTCGGCTACAAGAAGGGCGCGTTCACCGGAGCGGATCGCGACAAACGCGGATTGATCGAGGCTGCATCCGGTGGAACCCTCCTGCTTGACGAAATCGTAGAAATGCCCGCGCATCTTCAAACCAAGCTGCTGCGTGTGCTTCAGGACCGGCGGCTGCGTCGCGTTGGCAGCGAACAGGAAATCGGCGTCGACTTCAGACTCGTTTCGGCTACCAACCGTAACACCGCGCAGGCAATTAATGAAGGGACGCTCCGCGAGGACCTCTACTTCAGAATCAGCACGATCAAAGTAAGGGTGCCGCCGCTTAGGGATCGCGGAGATGACCTGATCTTGCTTGCCAAAATTTTTCTTCAGTGTTACGCCGGCAAATACGACAAGCCCATTCAAAACATCTCGCCCGCGGCGCTCGCGCTCCTGTCGCGATACGAGTGGCCGGGAAACGTGCGCGAGCTTGAAAGCGTGATAGAACGCGCCGTTCTGTTCTGCCAGGAAGCCACAGTCACGCCCGAACACTTGCCTGACCACGTCAGTAGTAAACTAACAAATTCCTTCCGATGTGAGATCCCTCCCTTTCTGACGATGGAAGAGATCGAGCGGGAGGCG
>DASXSR010000278.1:0-28045 GCA_036505875.1 Blastocatellia bacterium
CGGAAAGTTCGAAGAGGCAAACGGCGGCACGTTGTTTTTGGACGAGATAGCCGAGATGTCATTGTCGGCTCAGGTCAGCCTGCTGCGAGTGCTGCAGAACGGCGAGTTCGCTCGAGTTGGCGGCAACGACGTGATAAAGACCGACGTTCGTGTAGTCGCGGCCTCAAACGTCGATCTCGAGGAAGCGGTGCGCGAGGGGCGCTTCCGGCGCGATGTTTTTTATCGCCTCAACGTCTATCCGATAAAGCTGCCGCCGCTCAGGGAACGGAGCGAAGACATTCCGCTTCTCGCGACCCACTTTCTGGAGATCTACAACAAGCGCTCGAACAAGAACATAACCGGCATCACCAACAAAGCGCTGGCGTGGCTACAACGCTACGATTGGCCGGGCAACGTGCGCGAGCTGGAAAACGCCATCGAGCGCGCAGTGATCATCGCGCAGGGCCGGATGATCGCCGTGGACGATCTGCCGCAGGCGGTTCGCTCTGAGGTTGAACCTAAGCGCCGCCGGTTGCTGCGAATGATCGCGGTAGACGATCTGCCGCACGCGGTTCGCGGCGCCGACTCCAGCAAGGCCATCGAGGTCGAGATAGGCACGACGATAGATGAAGCGGAAAAGCGGATGATCCTCCAAACGCTCGCTTACACCGGCGGCGACCGATCGCGCGCGGCGCAGGTGTTGGGTATAGGCCGAAAGACGCTTTATAGGAAATTGCAGAAGTACAATTCGCAAGAGAGTGGTTCGTAGTACGGCCTTCAGGCGGAAGTTTGTAGAATACTACCCAACGTAGACGCTACGAACTTCCGCCTAAAGGCCGTACTACGAACCCCGGAGGGCTCCCGTGTTAAAGCCGCAATGGTTGACAGCGCTGGCAGCAATGCTAGTCTGTTCAGCGCCCGCATTCGCCCAGCAGATCACCGCCAGCGATCTTCTCTTCTTTCGACTCTCCGCAACCACAAATCGCATGGCTTACGAGCAGCGCGGCGGGGACGTAAAAACGGTTGATCCGCTCATCGCTGAAGCTAACAAGAGCGCGACCACCGATCCGCTCAAGGCGTATCGCGCGTACACGCAAGCTTTGGCCTTGATGAGCGGAGGGAAATGGACGGCTGAATCTGAGCTTGCGACGGCGCTGGACTTCACGATCAACGTCAAAGCAATAGCGGCCGGCGACTATTTGCAAGCAAAAGCCACTTTCATCTTCGACGCGCCCGCCGCAACGGAAGCGCCATATAACATGGAATTGGAGTTACTGAGAAACGATGGGTCGCGAGAAGCTCTGATCAGTCCTGGAATAGCGCTTGGCGATGTGAGGTCTCGGCGCGGCGGCGAATTTATCGGGGTTGCTTTCGATCCCTCAAAGCATGTATCGCCCGGATTGCACACGCTCCGAGCGACGCTGAAGAACGCCAAAGGGACCGCGCTTTATCAATACTATCGCACGTTCTTCGTCATCAGCGATTTCGCGAGAAGAATCGCCGCGCTCGAAAAGAGCGTCGAGACTTTAGCCGATCAAAACAGCCTTGTCTCGACCACGGCGCGACACGTTCTCGACACTACGCGCCAGGCCGGGGCCGGTTATCTCGGCGGTCCGTTTCAGAACCTCGTCGGCTATCTTCACACCGGGTTCCGCGCGAACGGATTGTCGGCAAGCGAAGTGATGGACTTCGATGCGGAACTGACTCGCGCAACTAATCTCCTGGCATCGCTCAAGGAGAATCCACACGCGCTCGAGAGCCTGCGCGGCGATATCCGTCTGGCTTATCGATCATCTTTCGACGGCAGGCTTGTTCCTTATCGAGTCTACGTCCCGACGACATACGACAAGTCGAAGAAGTATCCGCTCGTCATGCTGCTTCACGGCGCGGGCGGTGACGAGAACAACTTTCTCGACCGCTATCAAGGCTTGTGGCCTAAGCTCGCTGAGGAACGCGGCTACATAATTGCCGCGGCGAACGGGCGCGGGCCAGTGAGCGGCTACACAAAGGAGAGCGGCGGCGAGCAAGACGTGATGGACGTGATCGCGCTGGTCGAGAAGAACTACAACATCGATGCTGCGAGAGAGTATCTGGCAGGTCATTCGATGGGCGCAGGCGGAACCTGGCGGCTCGGATTTGCATATCGGAATCGATTCGCAGCTCTCGCTCCGATCGCCGGTACGCGTCCATCCCCGGCGATCGATGCGGCAATCTCAACCGGACGAAAGGTTCCGATTATGGTCATCTGCGGCGGCAAAGACGCACTCGTTCCGGTTGAAGGGTGTCGTCAAGTGGCCGACAAACTGAAATCGCTAAGCTACGACGCGAAATACCTCGAATACCAAAACGACGATCATCTTTCGGTCGCGGTCGTTTCGATCAAGGACATATTCGATTGGTTCGACGCTCACCGAAAGGAGATGCCATAACAAAGGAGACATCAAAGTGAAGAGAATAATTAGCGCGACGTTCGTTCTGCTCTTTGCTTCGCTCGCGGTGCTCGCCGGCCAGGGCGCGAGCGCAATTGGCAGTTGGGATTTGACTATCAACTCACCGAACGGCCAGCGTACTGTTGTGCTGGTTATCAAGAAAGAGGGCGACAAATTTACTGGCGCCACGAAGACGCCGCAAGGCGAACGCCCGCTGGACAGCGTAACTGTGAAGGGAGACGAGATCACATTTGTGATGACGCGGCCAGCTGGCGGCCAGGACATGGTAATGACCTACAAGGGCAAGGTCGCCAAAGAGTCGATGAAAGGCGACGCTGACTTCGGGGGAATGGCGACCGGCACGTGGTCCGCGGTGCCGCACAAGGAAGATTCAGCAGCCTCCTCTGCGCCTTCTGCTCCCCAACCTGCCAGCGCGGGGGCCGTCAACATCACCGGTGTTTGGAACTTTGCAGTCGAGACATCAGCAGGATCCGGCTCGCCAACTTTCACGTTCAAGCAAGACGGGGAGAACCTGACTGGAACGTACAAAGGCCAGTTCGGTGAAGCGCCGCTCACCGGAACGGTTAAAGGCGCAGACGTCAAGTTCGCCATCAAGGTCAACGCGCAGGGCCAGAATCTGACCATCAACTACGTCGGGAAGATCGAAGGCAAAGACAGCATGAAAGGAACCGCAGCTTTCGGCGAGTTGGGCGAGGGAACCTGGACAGCGAAGAGACAATAGTAGAACAGAAGTCAGAGATCAGATGACGAGAGTCAACGACGAGTCTTTGTCATCTCTGACCCCTGACTTCTGTCTTTTACCAATGCTCGCGCATCAATCTCGGGAAAGCGGTTAACGCCTCGAACCCGGTTCGTCGCTTGATCACGACAGCTATTACTATGCCCGCCCAGATGAAATAGAAAGCCGTGATGATTTCCTTTCCGCGATGCGCAACCCCTTCGACCTGATCGGCTGCCAGGTGGAGCCAAGCCGCGACGTGCAACGCCAAGCTGTTGTCTGGCATAGCCGGATCGATAGGTTTCTCGAATCCTGAAAGCACAAACTGAACGCTCCACAGCGCAAACAACAGTGCGGCCTCCCACCACGCGAACCGCATGTTCGCCAGCAGCAACGCGCCGACCAGCGATTGCCCGATTGTCATCAGTATCTCGAGCTCTTGATGCTGGTCGAAATCGATCGTGGCTAAGTGTCCCAACGCAATCGCGTAGGCGATGGGGAGCATCGCCGCCAGCATCGTCCATTGATTGATGTTCGAGCTGACCATGTTCATCAGCGCCATCGGCGCACTCTTTACCCGGCGGGCCCAGTTGAACGCGGAAACTTTTTCCGGGAACTCCGAGAGGAACGGCGCGACCCATTGCACGAATACAAAAGTCGAGATGCCGAGCGCGACAGCCAACGCCTTCAGGCTTTCAAGAAACGGCGGCGCGGCGAAGTATAGAATCAATCCGCCCGCTACGAACAGAGCGCCGATCATCCCGTTGCGCGCGGGTGGGCGCTGACGAAGGATGAACTTCGGAATGCGGTCCAGGTCCTCGATCCTCTCTTCTTCCTGAGGAGGAATCTTCTTGAGGAAGTAAAGATAAACGAAATAAATCGTTGACAGCACCACGGCATCGACCCAGTTGATGGTTCCCTTCAACCAGATCACAAAGAAGTAAGCGATCGCCAGCAGCAAGAAAACTATTTCAACCGCGTGCTCTCGTTCGAGCCTGATTTCTCTAAGCCGCCGCTTCGTTTTGCTGCGATGAAATGTCGCGGCGGTGACATAGATCATTGGCCAACCGAGCCCCACCAGAAGTCGGAGACTGCCGGTGAGGTTGGCGGTCATCAGCGCGGTTGCGTGAGATTTCACTGCTGCAGGAATTGACGGGTCGCTAGCGGTGTGGCCGGCCTGCCAGGCGATTACAGCTTCGACGGCGAACTCGGGCAGAGTTTGAAGCCACGCAAGCACTGCGAGCGCCAGCCCTTGCGAGATCAAAAACTGCGCGGCCTCGGCGGCCCACGCGATCAACATCGCCGAGAACAGCACGGACGGGAAGGTCCAGCTTGCGGAAGCCGCGCCTTGAAGGAAAGCGAACACGGCGGCGAATGGTTTGAAGATGAATTTGAATATGGCGAGACGCAGCATCAGAGCGTGGATCAACGGGGTTTGCTTGGGTTCATCGTTCTATCATTCCAGCGGCGCAACCCAGAGCTTATAACATCGGAACGATGAGCGACAAGTATGCTGCCCGAACAATGACTTGATTATGGCTGGAACACACATTTTGGATGTAATCTACTCGGGATTCAAAAAACACAAGCGCGACGACTTGAACGGACGATCAATTTGAAAGTTCAAGCATTTCACGGCTTAAATGCGTTCGGAGCACAAATGATGAGAACAAAGACGAGATCGATTGTGATAATAGCATCGCTCGTAATGCTAGCAGCGGGCGTTCCCGTGAATTTCCGTGGCTTTTGCCAGGAGCCTCCTCCCCCGCCCGAGGACGTCTTTTCCTGCCGTCTTGAGCGTAGTGCGAGCGGCGCGTTCAGGCTCATTCTGGGGGGCTTTTTTCGAGAAGGTAGCACGGTTTCAGTCGGCGGAACTATACCGAGGAAGGTCAAACTGAGGGATCCCATCCCAGCGTCGAACGAATTCTTTACAATGATTTTGAAAGGACGGATATGCAACGGCCTGCCAGGGAATATTGTTGTTACTCGACCAAACGGCCCGCCCGCGCCGCCGTTTTTCTGCGTCGAGCGGTGCCCGAATTAGAACCGGGAAGGATTTCATCCTTGTACGAAAACAGCTAACACCGCGGCGCTCTCGGCATCATTCACTTCCGCAGCGGCGCGATTGCCCGACTCGAGCGCGCCGTTCATCCACCCGTGCCACGCGGATGTATGCTCTCCCGCGAAGTGGATTCGACCTTCCGCGCGCTGTGCTATAGGAAGCAGCGTCGCCATCTGACCCGGCTCAAAATAAGTGAACGCGCCGCGCGCAAACGGGTCCTGATGCCAGACATAACTCAAGCCGGAGTCGAATTGAGCATCGAGCCCGCTGAACAGATTTCCCATCTGCCGAAGCGCGAAACTCTGACGATCTTTCTCGCTCATCGCGCTAAGATCCAGCGCGCGCTGTCCGCCAGTGTATGAGACCAGTATCCCGGACTTGCCATCTTGACTGAGCGTCGGCGAGTAAGTGTTTTGAATCGGTAAATCGCTCAGCCCGTAACCGCTCAGACCCGCTTGCTCCCACACGCGAGCGTGAAACTGCAAATAGGTGCGCGTTACGGGCGTGAGCTTCAGCTCATCAATGGCCCGCTGTTTGTCCGCCGGGAAGCGCGGCGAAACTTCGATGTCTTTCAAAACAGGAAAGGGCAGCGTGCAGATGACGCGATCGGCGGTGATCGTCTGCACGCCGTCGGAGTTCATGTAAGTTACAATCGCGCTGGTTTGATTCTGTTCGATGCGCGTTACGACCGAGGACTTCTTGAATTGCTTCTTGACTTTTCTCTTGAGCGCCGACGCCAGTTGATCGTTGCCGTCGATTATTTCGTAGAAGACCGAGTCCGAGGCGATGGCTTCGGTAACCACGCCATCCATCGCGGAGAACGAATCAAGCCCGAATCCCAACAGCCCGAGCTGCGAGGCTGCGATGATGTCGATCGCCCCGTCCGAAGCTCCGAGGTCCGAGAGCAAATGCTTCAGCGTGACCGCGTCGATCGCTTTCAAATCTTCCGGCGGCCAGCCCAGTCGTCGTGGGTTTCCCACCTCGCTCATGTAGCTTCCCAAATAGAGCGAGGTAACGCCGAACACACCCGCCGCTCGCTCCCGCGACGTAAGCTGAAGCGGAACATCAGCGGCGCCAGCCGAGCTTATTCGAAAGCGATTTCCGCGAATGTAAGCGATCGTATCGACACCCAAAGCGCCCGCCGCCCGCATCGGAAGCCCAAAATCAGTCGCATAGCCGTAGGTGAATTCGTGCGATTGCGGAAATACGTTCGCGCCTGCTTCGGCGTATTGCCCGTCGGCGAAGTCTCGAATCGTCTGAACTCGCCCGCCGGCGACCCTTCGGGCTTCGAGAATGGTGATGTTGTGACCCGCGCGCTTCAGCTCATAACCAGCTGCCAGTCCCGCGAGTCCGCCGCCAAGAATGACGACGTTCTGGGGCTGACCCATCAGCTTGATTGCTCCTCGGCGTCGACCTCTTGCGACGCCGGGCGCGAGCGCGAGGGCCGCCGCGCCCAAGCTGATCTCTTTTATGAACTGACGTCGGTCGAGGGGTATGCTCATTCGCCTCTTAGCTTTCGCGGGTTTCAGATTTGGGCAGCGCTCCTGTTTCGCTGCGGGGCGCTTCGGTTCTTGTGACTGGCGGCTCGACTCCAATCTTAGCCAGCAGCTTCTTCTTCAGTAACTCGTCATACAGCCGCCATTTCATTCGCGCAAGCTCGTCGTCTTTGACGGCTGCCAAAAAGCCTATCGGTATCTCGAACCCACCGGCGCCGCGTCGGCCTCCGCCGTAATAGCGCCCGGTTTCGGTCGCGCCCAGCGCTTCTTTGAGAAACTCATCCGGGTTTAACGTCACCTTGCTGGTTCGCATCGAGCCCACGACCATCTCTCGGTCGCCCAGGATGATTATGCCGTAGACGATTGCGGTGTGAACGTTCTCCTCGGTCAGCAGGAAGTCCGCCGCTTGCGGGATTGAATCGCGGTCTTCGCTCCGCAGAAAGCCGACACCGGATATCGAATAGCTCTCGCGGCTCTCGCGGTTCTCCAGCGCCAGCCGAATCACATCCATCACCTGCTTCGAACGTTTGACCGACAGGATGTCTTCAAGCAGCGACGAGTCGGCGTACCGGCTTAGAAAAGCTGCAGCTTCCAACTCGTCTTCGCGCGCTCGAATCAGACCGGAGGTTTCACTGCGAATTCCGTGCATCAACGAGGTCGCAAGCTTGACGTGATTGGGATCGCTCTTGTTCAACTCGAGCAATCCTTCTCGAATGTATTCGGTGTAGATGGTTGCCGTGGCGCCGATCTTTCGAATGTCGGTAAATTCGGCTTCGATGCGATCCTGCTTCTCGTGATGATCGACAATCACCAGCGGCTTGACTCCCACGGCGGCGAATCGATCGGTGAGCGCCGAAGTAGTCCCCTGATTATCCACGAAGACAGTCCCTTGATACTGTTCGAGGTTGTGACCATCGCTGTACCTGACCAGCTCGAGCTCAGTCAATTGAACCAGCGCGAGGTTTTCCTGATGGCTTATGCGGCCCTCGTAAATGATGTCACACTCGATGCCGAATCTGGCGGAGATCATCTTATGCGCCCACGCGCCCGATATTGCGTCGGGATCGGGATAATCCTGCATCACAATGGCGTGGCGCTCGCCGCTATGAGCCTCGAGGAACTCGGTCAATTCGGCAGCCTTACTCATCGTATGAGCGCCAGTCCTTGCGCTCACATCGGTCAGCGGTCTGCGTTCTCTGGACATCGAAGAATCTCCTTACATTCTGCGCTCGTGGCGCTCTTTTTCTTCAGTGCGTCCCTATTACCAAAGGTAATTCTAGTCTTAAGGCGGATCGGGCACAATACAACTGCCGTGCAGCGAGATTGCGCCTCAGCCCTCGCGAAAAGGATTCAGTGGGGTCTCGTTATCTATAGGCGCCACAGGGGTCTCGGTCAAGATGAGTCGCCAAGGCGAGTGTGAGTTGGTAGCCTAAGTAGACACTCATAGGATTGACCCTTGAGGGTTTGTCATTTGCGGTGTGGATGATTGAAGCCCACTCATTGGACAACCCGTGTAGCGTCACTGCTGGAATCTTCTTCTTCATAAACGAACTCGAATCTGCGTCAGCATTATCACTTGCGCTCGAAAAAGGGATTTTCATTTCTTTAGCCAAATCTGCCGCCAGATTTCGTAACTTTGCGTTCGAAACGTTATCTAGCACCTGCGGCACGGCTAAACCAAAACTGTCAATATTAATCATCGCGCAATAGTGGTCGAGTTGGTCCTTCGGGATCGCGCGGACCATCGCGCTCGAGCCGAATAGTCCTTTCTCTTCCTTGCCAAATGCAACGAAGAGGACTGTTTTGTTGAGCGCGGCATCTTTGAGACTCTTATAGAGATGAGCGAGGACGACTATTCCAGTCCAGTTATCAATCGCGCCGCAGCCGTCCGAGGCTTTATCGTAGTGTGCGCCGATAACGATCTTTTCGGAAGATAATCCAGGCTTGGATATCACCAAATTCTCTACATTCTTAAATCTCTCTACTGCTATATCAGCGGGCGCTGCTCCCATCCGTTCAAATAATTTTCTTACGGCATCCAGTCGCTCCGTGTCCTTGCAGGGCGCGGATGCTATTTCCTCTTTCAACTGGTCTGGAGAGGAGAGGTCAGCGCTTTGAGACGGAAGGGTTGTTGAAGCGGAAGCCAGGGAAAACAGCAGCAAGGCGAGGCTGATCCTGGGTGCAAGTCTCAAAATCGCGCTCAAGCTTTTTCGGTTACAACTTTTCATAGCAACGAGATCTTCATCGATCTTCTCCTGAGCCTTAGGTTGAATTTAACGGACTTTGGTGCGCGCTTCTTGAGACGCGGCGCGGGTGGAAATGTATCATTACTAAGTGCGCGAGGCAAAGTTAATCTTGTCGAGAAGCCGACGTAGGACAAAGGCAACGATCAGCTAATCACTTTCCGAGACGAACGTTCGTGACTCGCCACCCGTCGCGTTCCTGACTGTTTGAAGTCTCCTTTTCGAGATCCGCCCAGCGTTCTTGGTTGAGTTATTCCCGCATCGCTTACGGCTGACGCGGACCCAATACAACCTGCTTAGCCACCAACCACATAAACGCTAGATTACCTACCAGATACCGCCGCCACAAACGTGTCGGCTCGCGGATCAGGCGGTGAAGCCATTCGAGTCCCAGTCGCTGCATCCATTTTGGCGCGCGGCGAGCGAGCCCGCTCACGTGGTCGAAGCTCCCCCCAACCCCGAGCGCAAAGCGAACTCCAGCGCGCGCAAGATTACAAGCAATCCAATTCTCTTGAGCCGGAGAACCCATTGCTACGAACAGCAAATCGGCCGAGCTTTGCTTGATCGCATCGGCGACCGCGTCCGATTCAGACGGAGTGAAGTAACCGTTGCGGTATCCGGCGACTCGCAGATCCGGATTCCGGGCGGTGAGTCGTGCCACGGTGCCTCGAACCGATTCCTCTCGCGCACCCAGAAAGTAAACTGATAAGCCTCGCCTCGCAGCGTGCTCGACTAGACGCTGAAAGAGATCGATCCCGGTCACGCGCTGCTTCAGCGGTTGTCCCAAAACGCGCGAAGCCCATACGACGGACATCCCATCAGCGGTTACCAGATCTGCATCGAGCAGGATTTGCTTCAGTCTTTCATCTCGATTGGCGGCGACTATCTTAGCTGCGTTGACAACCGCGACGTAATGCGATCCACCTTGCGTGATCAACTTATCGACCAGCGCGAGCGCTTCATCTTCGGTGAGATTGGCGACGGGGACGCCGGCGACGTTGACAGCGGGCGCAGAGGGGCAGATGGGCAGAGGGACGGAGGAGCGGTAGAGTGGGGGAGCAGAGGTGCCCGGGGGGAGAGGAGCAAAAGCGATCGAAGACTCAATTTCCTCTGCACCTCTGCACCTCTGCTCCTCTGCGGCTTTACTCATTGCCTTCGTCTTCAATGTTGATCTTCTCGCGTATCAGATAAGTCGGTTTGTTTTGAGACTCGTGATAAGTGCGAACGATCATCTCCGCAAGCAAGCCCATAAAGATGAACTGAACTCCCATCGCGAACATGATCATCGAAAGCGTCGCCAGCGGCATGCGATTCAGGTGCACGCCTTCGACTATCCGGTAGTACATCGAGAACCCGAATGAAAAAAGCGAGATCACCAGGCACGCCAGACCGGCTGTGCCAAACAAATAAAGGGGCTTGGTCAGGTAGCTCGAGAGAAACTTTATCGTGATCAAATCGAAGAGCACTTTGACCGTTCGCTCGAGGCCGTACTTCGACTTGCCCGCGCGGCGCTCGTGATGAGCGACCGGGATCTCGGTCACACGCGCGCCGGCCCATCCCGCATAGATTGGAATGAAGCGATGCATCTCACCGTAGAGCTTCACGTCCGAAATCACGTCGCGGCGATAAGCCTTCAGGCTGCAGCCGTAGTCGTGCAGCTGGACGCCGCTCAGCTTTGAGATCAGCTTGTTCGCCAATTGTGATGGAAGCTGCCGGGTGAGCCAGGTGTCTTTGCGGTCCTTGCGCCATCCAGAGACCACGTCGTAGCCCTCATCGAGTTTTTCGAGCAAGCAAGGAATGTCGGCGGGATCGTTTTGAAGATCGGCGTCCATCGGGATCAGAATCTGCCCTCGCGCGTGATCGATCCCGGCGCTCATCGCGGCAGTTTGGCCGTAGTTTCGGCGCAGCGAAATGACTCGCACTCGGTGGTCGCGCGCGGCGATCTCTCGCAGCTTGGACAGGCTGCGATCGGTGGAGCCGTCATCGACGTAGATTATCTCGTAGCTTCGGTCGAGCCTGTCGAGCGTATTGCTGAGCTTGGAGTTGAGTTGTTCAATGTTGTCGGCTTCGTTGTAGACGGGCAGGATGACCGAGAGCTCGAAGCTCTCGGCTTCGCCTTCAAGCTCTGCAATAGTTTCAATGGCGTACTCTTTCATAACGAAATCTCGATGTGAGATTCGATGTTTGATACTAGACCGCTGATCCAGCCGGGGCAAGCTCGCGCTCGCGTGGTCTACCTAAAGCAGTAGTAATGATGAAAGCCGGAGGCGTAGGCCATATACAACCAATCGCAGCCGGAGCCATGAATCTTTGGCAAGTGGTCAGGGACGGGAGCTAGTGAAAGCCGGTCGCGCGTCTGAAATAACTCTTTATAACTAACAACGCATGTGCCCGCTTGGTTATGTGGTCCGTCTCCGCTAGTGGGATCATATAAGTGCCACTGCTCTCCATAATAGACTTCGGTGACCATATGAGCGGAAGGTTGCAGCATCCTGTCAATTACGTTAACCAGTCTTGCCTTGTAGTTCCCTGCGATCGCGATCGTGGCCAATGCCAGTGAGAGCTTGCCGCAGTAGCGTGAGCCGTTTTCAAGAATCTGCCGTGGTGATTCATCGTCAAGGTGTCGTGGTGATTCAGCGTAACCGTCGCGGGTTAGGAGCCTGCTCGCAACATACCGGCTCGCAGCTAAGAGCCTTTCATCGTCGGTCTGCTTATTCTCAGACAGCCTCTGGAAAAGGCTTTTATAATACCCCGCATTATTTCGGTCATATTCGATATAGGTAACGGAATTCTTTCCTGGAATGGCTTCTCCTTCAGTTCGACGCCCTTGATCGAATCGCAATTTACCGACGCTCGCCATTCCATTTTCAGGGTAAATCTCCGGAGCGGTCACCTGCAGCCGCCGCCGTTGGTAGTCATTTGCGGTCACGAGGAGGTGATGCTGCGCGCTTGGATACCAAAGGACATCTGGCAGAACAAATTCTCCATTCTCACTGGTCATAGCGGCCCATCCGGAAATGGAATCCAAAGCTTCCACCTCAGCTCCCTTCAAAGGACGGCCTCTTACCACTACAATGCCGGAAAGTGCGACGAGTCGTGCAGAACCACCGCGCCATGCGTAAGCCTTCATCTCAGCTTTCTGCAACAGCTTGTCTCGAAGGTGACGGACGCGAGCTGACCAGGGTAGCCCCGGCGAGAGGAGCCCAATCAAAAACAACGTCGAGAGCGCGGCAAAGATCCGAAGTCTTGGAACCTTCCTCATATTCATCCTCCAAAAACGGGGACGATTGGCCATTTTACTGATTCCTATGCTCCTCCGAAAAACACGTCTTCATTAATATAGTAAAACTGATGCAACCCTGATCCATAGGCATTAGGCATCCATTCCATAGCTTCCTTAACGACTATCGGCTCAATGCCTCGAAAGGCCTTTTCGGTTATCAATTGCGGGTCGAGTCTTAGTTCCTTGTAGCCAGCAACGCCTCCCGACCTTCCGAGAAATGAGATTCCGTACGTGGGATCGTAGAGGTGCCAGGCATCATCGTAATAAACTTCAACGACAACGTGCGTGTGTATGAATTCCGGGGTGTCGCTTGTGTGGGTTGTTCTAGTCGGGTAGCCCCCGGCTGCGATTATTGCTGCCATAGCAAACGCGAGATTACTACAGTGTGGCGCACCTCGTTCGAGGATTTGGCGAGCGCTGCGAAAGCTCCAGGGGTTCTCATAGAAATTACGTCTTGTAGCTACGTACCTACAGACTGAGGCAATCTTATCGTTGTCAGTTTCGGCGGTCGCTGTTAAACGCTCGAATAGGTCTTTGTAATAGTTGCCATTCAGCGCATCGTGGTTCATGTGCCGGATGGGGCTTTTCGCGAAAGGTATTTCTCTTTGAGCCTCAAGCAATAACTCTCCGGCATCAATGACGCCGCCGGTTGGATAGGTCGCTGGCGCGCTGATGATGACGCGCCGCACGTTATGAGCGTCGACAGTAATTATGAGGGTGTACCTGGCGCCCGGAAACCAGATGAGATGCGGCATAATAAACCGTCCGTGCTCATCAGTCGTTGCAGCGTATCCAGACGTTGATTCAACTGCCGCTACCTCGGCTCCTTTCAGCGATTCGACAAACGCTCCGCTGCCGACCAACTTGCCAGAGAGCGACACGGGCCTTGGCTTTTGACCACACAGCACGGCCAGCCTTACGTGCACTTTTTGCACGGTTCGGTTGAGTTTGTAGGCGAAGTCTGCACGCGCAAAGAGCAGCGGCCAGAGAAGCATCGAGAGCAGAGCAGAGACAAACCCCACGACCAGAAGCCGTTTCGACCTCCTTTTCATGATCGCCCTCTTACCTCTCCAAGACTCATCGCCGCGGCTGCTCTTTGGAACCACTCCACAAACTTCGTCACACCTTCTTCGATCTGAGTCTTTGGATCATATGCTAGCAGACGCCGAGCCTTATCTATGTCAGCATAAGTCACAGGAACATCACCCGGCTGCGTTGGTCCATACTCAATGACCGCGCGCTTGCCTAATGCTTGCTCTAGTAGGTCGACGATTCTCCGAAGATCGACGGTGTGAGCCCCGCCGAGGTTGATGACTTCGTACGAGCTGCTTTCGTACTTCATCGAAGCGATGATACCGTCGGTGATATCGTCAATGTAAGTGTAATCCCGCCGTGTCGTGCCGTCACCAAAGACCGGCAGCGGTTTGCCTTCTGTTATTAACTTCGCGAACTTGTGAATCACGAGGTCGGGCCTCTGTCGCGCGCCGTAGACCGTGAACAGCCGCAGACAAACGACTCGCAAATCGTAGAGGTGACTGTAGACGCAGCAGGCGGCTTCACCCGCGAGCTTTGTTGCCGCGTAGGGCGAAATCGGATTTGCAACCTCGGCTTCTGAGAATGGAGCTTTTGAGTTGATGCCGTAGACCGAACTCGACGAACCGAATATGAATTTAGGCGCTGCGCTTCGACGCGCCGCCTCAAGCAACCTGAACGTTCCTCGCACGTTGGTCTCTTCGTAAGCTAGCGGGTCATCCAGCGAGGGGCGGACGCCGGCGCGCGCGGCCAGGTGGACTACGCAATCGAAGTCCCTTCGACGGAATAGTTCGTTCATTGCTCCAGCGTCTGCGATGTCCGCTTCAACCAACTCGAAGTCATCACGCTCGATATGAGCCGCAATGTTCGCGCGTTTTATGGCCGGGTCGTAGAAATCGTTGAAGTTATCGACGACAGTGACCCGCGCATCGCCCTCACGGAGTAGTCGATCGACGAGATGGCTTCCGATGAAACCGGCTCCACCTGTTACCAGAACATTCGTCATAGAGAATCAAGAGTGTAACTCATTTCAATCCGACTGACGACGGAGTGGCTTCGATGTACGATTAGAATCCACGATGCTGTAACGAGAAGCCAACCCGTCATTGAGAGGTGGGATCTTTCTCGTTGCATTGCCTCACTTAATCTCGCCTCTTGGTTGGCACTGGCTTTGCCTCTAACGGATGCGCCATGCGATCCATAACCATCGTCGGTTCAGCCGGTAAAGCTAGGGGACGGACGATAGTAATTCGCGACCGTCGGGGCTCGACGCGTCAACAGCTTCTCGATCGCCTCGTTCAAATCTCAAAACACCTGCCCGCCGGCTTGAGATCAGCCGCTGCGAGTATTGCGCAACCGCGAGTCTTATTGATTCTTTCGGCGATCTTCGCCGCGTCGTTAGTCGCCGGCATCTATTACTACAATCAGCTTGCGAGCGTGATAGATGCGCGACTTCAAAACAGCGCTCTCGACAACTCGGTTGGAATATTCTCTGCGCCGTTCAAGGTAGCGGTCGGACAACGCCTGCCGATCGATGAGTTGACCGATTATCTGCACGCGGCTGGATATCAGCAGCGTTCGGGCGATGAAGAAAATGTGCTCGGCTCATATGAGGTTCAAGGCAACGCGATATCGATCTATCCGGGCGACGCTTCATCGCAAACTGGCGTGAGTCCGGTGCGCATACAGGTGGACAACAACGGACGCGTTTTCTCGCTGACAAGTCCAGCAAGCAAACAACTCCTGTCATCGGCCTTAATCGAGGGCGAGTTGTTGGCGACCGTTCGCGAGGGCGACCGTCGCAAAAAGATTCCCGTTCAGTTTTCTGACATTCCCGAAAGGCTTCGCGACGCGATACTGGCCGCCGAGGACCGCCGCTTCTTCAGCCACAACGGAATAGACTGGCGCGGAATCTTTCGGGCGCTCAGGGCTGATTTGAATCAAGGTGAATTCGTGCAAGGCGGCTCTACGTTAACCCAGCAGCTCATCAAGAATGACTTCCTGACTCCCGAACGCAGCCTGAGTCGGAAGCTGAAAGAAGCGGTGATGGCTGTGATCCTGGAAACTCGACTCTCGAAACAGGAGATCTTCGCGCTTTACTGCAACGACGTTTATCTCGGTCAGAGCGGGACGTTTGCGATCAACGGCGTGGCACAAGCCGCGCACATCTACTTCGACAAAGAACTCAACGAACTGACGCTCGGAGAAACTGCGTTCCTGGCGGGTTTGATTCACGCGCCGAACCGGTATTCAGCTTACCGAGATCCTGCGCGTGCAGTTGAACGACGAAACGCGGTGCTTGACGCGATGGTCGAAACCGGGACAACGACTCGCGAGAAGGCCGAGGCGGCAAAGGCAGAGCCGCTTCAGATCAAGAAGCACGCGACTCAGGATGATTACGGCGCAAGCTATTTCATTGATTACGCGCAAAGATTCGCAGACGAGCGCTGGGGCGCCAGCGAGAGGGTTGCTCAAAGAATCACGACGACGATGGATCCGCGGCTTCAGCGCGCCGCATACCTGGCAGTCAAGCGGCAGACAGAGAAGCTCGATAAGTTCGTCGCTCGTCCAAACCGTAAAGGTGAAGCGCCCGAGCAAGTGCAAGGGGCATTGGTCGCCCTGGACGCGCACACCGGTGAAGTGCTGGCGATGGTCGGGGGCCGCAGCTACGACGAGAGCCAGCTCAATCGCGCGACTGACGCGAAGCGACAACCCGGCTCCGCGTTCAAACCGTTCGTTTATGCGACTGCGCTCAGCACCCGCTCGTATACTGCGGCCAGTTTGATTTCAGACACGCCTCATACTTTCACCTACGACAACGGGCGATCTCAGTACTCGCCGAGCGATTATCACGGTGGGTTCACGAATCGCGAAGTGACACTGCGCGAAGCGTTGACGCGTTCGCTCAATGTTCCGACGGTCGAGCTTGCGATGAACGTGGGGCTCAGCAACGTTGCGTCGGTGGCCGAAAGGAGTGGACTTGAAAAACTGCGCGTTTATCCTTCGATGGCTCTCGGAACGAGCGAAGTCACGCCGCTCGAGCTCGTCAGCGCTTACACTGCCTTTGCAAACTCCGGCACAGCACTTCAACCGATTCCGATAAAGAGCATAGCTGCCGATAAAGAAGCGCGGGCGGATCAAGTACACGCATCGAGCGAATCGGTATTCTCGCCGCAAGTCGCTTACTTGATGACCAGCCTGTTGCAGTCGGTGGTTGAAGAAGGCACCGCGTCGAAGCTGCGCGCGATGGGGCTGAAGAGTGCGATAGCCGGCAAGACCGGAACGTCGAGCGACGGTTGGTTCGTCGGCTACACGCCGAAAATCGTTTGCGCGGTTTGGGTGGGACTGGATGACAATCGCGATCTCCGCATGAAAGCTTCCGACGCGGCGCTTCCGTTGTGGGCCGATTTCATGAAGCAGGCGCTCGAGCTTCGACCGGAGCTTGGTGGTGATTCATTTCCGATGCCGGGCGGAATCGTCGTTGCGAATATTGATCCCAAAACTGGCTGCCTGGCGGGTTCTGAATCCGGCGGAACCAGACAGGAAATATTCATCGCCGGAACCGAGCCATTGTCCCCTTGCTTTGAGGAGACGACGGTGGACACCGAGACCGTCGCAGGAACAGACGACTACAAACCTGCTGAGGCTGAGACATCGGAAAAAGAAGCGCAAGACGATAACTACGACAAAGTCACGGTCGAGGTATGCGCTTTGACGGGCCTGCTCGCTTCGCCCTATTGTCCGCGCACGGAGAAGAAAACGTTTGAGCTTGGGAAAGAGCCTGTTCGCATGTGTGGCCCCGAATTTCATCGCAACCCGTAACATCCAATTGCGCTCAAAGCTCGCAACGAGACACCGAATCCGTGTAGAATTTAGGCGGGAGTCCTAATACAGGCGAACTACAACCTTTTTGCACGGCGCATGAATCTCACTAGACGGTTATCGGATCCATTTCGGAGGCTCTATGAATAGATTCAGCAAGTTAAGCAGAGACGCAAGCGTGCTGGCGTTGGTAGCGATGCTCGTATCGCCGATCGGCGTCCTCGGTCAGACGCGGGTCGTGGCGCCCAAAAATCCCTATAGCATTGATAAAGACTTGCAGCTTGGACAGCAGGCGGCTTACGAAGTCGAGCGAAAACTGCCGATACTTCACAACAGCGAAATCCAATATTACGTCGAGCGAGTTGGACGACGACTGGTCGAAGGGATTCCCTCCGAGTTTCAGCACCCGCAGTTCCGTTACAGCTTCAAGGTCGTCGACACGCGCGATGTGAACGCGTTTGCGCTGCCGGGCGGGTTCACTTACGTCAATCGGGGATTGATCGAGGCTGCGCACAACGAAGGCGAGATGGCCGGCGTAATCGCGCACGAGCTCAGTCACGTTGCGCTGCGTCACGGAACGGCACAGGCAGCAAAAGCTCAAAAGTATGCGGTGGGCCAGGTCGCTGGTCAAATCCTTGGCGCCATCATTGGCGGCGGCATCGGCGGTGTCGTAGCGCAAGGCAGCCAGTTGGGGATCGGCGCGTACTTTCTAAGGTTCAGCCGCGAGTATGAGCGGCAAGCGGACATACTGGGCTCGCATATCATGGCGAATGCCGGTTATGACCCGCACGATCTCGCAAACATATTCAGAACCCTCGAGCGAATGGGCAGCAGCGGCGGGCCGCAGTGGCTTAGCGATCACCCCAATCCTGGCAATCGATATGATTACATCAACCGAGAAGCCGACGCGCTGCACGTCTCGAATCCTACTCGCAACACGGACGATTTCACTCAGGTGCAGGCGATGTTGCGCGGCATGCCCCGCGCGCGTTCAATGCAGGAGATCGGTCGCAGCGGCGGACGTTATCCTGATCAACAAGATCCCGATCAACGTTATCCCGATCAACGTTATCCCGACGAGTATGGGCGACGTCCTACCGGTCGAGTCGAGTATCCTTCTTCGAGTCTTCGAACTTACAACGGCAGCTTCTTTCGGCTTGCGATCCCCGATAACTGGCGGGAATTGCCCACCGGTGACAACGTAACTTTTGCTCCGGAGGGCGCTTACGGGCAAACACAGGGTCAGTTTGTGTTCACTCATGGCATTCAGGTTGGGACGGCTCGCGTCTCGGGCAGATACTTGCAAGACGCGACCGATCAGTTAATTAACGGCTTGTCGCAAGGCAATCCAAACCTGCGCAGATACGGCGGGTATCAGCGCGAAAACGTCGGGAGGCACGATGGGCTTTCGGTTTCGCTTAGCAATGTCTCTGAAATGACGGGCCGTCCGGAGATAGTCACCGTGTACACAACGATGCTGAGAAACGGCGACTTGTTCTACATGTTTGCGGTGGCGCCACAGAATGAGTATCAGAATTACGAGAGAGCCTTTCGGAGCATTCTGCGAACGGTTGAGTTGAACGACTAAGTGAATTGAGACGAGTGGCGCGGACTTTAGTCTGCGGGCGTTCCAATCAAACCTGCAAAACACAGGCTAAAGCCTGTGCCCCGCCGCAGACTGAAGTCTGTGCTACTTTAGTCTGTAGTCGGGCGCCGAAGCATACAGACTGAAGTCTGTGCTACTTTTGCGGAAGAGGCGGCTCCGAAAGCGCGCAATCCACACTCAGGGATCTCAAGAACTCCAACAAGTCGCGCCGCTGTTCGGGCGTGATGGTTCTCTTCTCCAGGTTCTTCTTGTCCAGATACTGATTAGGCTTTCCGCCATTCAACATCAGATCGACCGCGTCCTCTAGCGTAGCAACGCTGCCGTCATGAAAATACGGCGCTGACTTTGCGATGTCCCTGAGCGTTGGTGTTTTGAACGCGCCGGTGTCCTCGTCTTTCTTCGTCGCGTTGTAACGACCCTTGTCAGGCTCGGGCGCGTCCATTCCTATCCCGACGTTGTGAAACTGCTGATCGGTCAACAACACACCGTCGTGGCAGTTATTGCACTTTGCGTTCTTGAAAACGTCCCAGCCGCGCTTGGCTGACTCGGAGGCCGCGGATTCATCTCCGGCTTGCCAGCGGTCCCATGCCGTTGCGCTGGTGGGATCGCCGCTGATGATCGTGCGCTCGAACGCCGAGATCGCCTGCATTATGTTTTCTGCAGTTGCATCGCCGCCGAACACGTTGTGGAACTGAGAGTGGTAGCCCTGCAGCGCGTTAATCTTCGCGACGATCTCCGACTCGTGGTCCTTGGCGCCCATGTTGCCGCCTTGCCACGCGGCCATAGCTTGCTTTTCAAGCGAGGGGCTGCGGCCGTCCCAGTAAAACATCTTATGGTAACCGATGTTCCAGAGCGTCGGGCTGCTGCGCGGCAACTGCTTGTTGAACGCGCCGATAGCCTTCGGCAGCCCGTCGGTCAAGCCATGCTCGCACACATGACACAAATAACACGAGCGCGACTCGTCGGGGCTCAGGCGTTTGTCGAAAAACAACTGTCGTCCAAGCGCGACTTTCTCAGGACTCATTGGATTGTCGGCGGGGATATCCATCGACTCATACCGCGTGAGAGGCTGCGGCAGCGGCTGGATTTCAGGCTTGAACTCTGCCGTCTCTTTTCTCGCGCACGCGAAAACTGAGAGCACAAACAGCAAAGTCAGCGTCGTCAATTCGATTCTTTTCCTCATGGGAGCCTCCTGTGAATGTCCGACAAGCTTCAGTTTGTCGGCGTTAGAATTGAGCGACAAACTAGAGTCTATCGGACGTTGGCGCGCCGCAAGGCAGCACGAGCACGCCCAGATGCGGACCCGGATTGTTGAGCGCAGTCCGCAGCGCCAGTTCGAGCGCCGCCCGCGTGTCTTCAGGCGCAAGTATCGCGTCTACGAATCCGCGCGCGGCAGCGAAACGCGGATCCAGCTCTCGCTCATATTTTTCTCGCACTTGTTCCATCTCCGCTTGCATCTTCTCGTCGGGCTGCAAGCCGTTGCGTTCGAGCTTATCGAGTTCCGCGCTAAACAAAGCCATCACCGCTGAGTCGCCTTCCATAACGCCCATTCTGCCCGTCGGCCAGGTGAATATGAAATCGGGATCGAAGCCCTGGCCCGCCATCGCATAGTAGCCAGCGCCTGACGCGTGATTGATCGTTAGCACAAGCTTGGGAACTGTCGCAGTCGCCATCGCTTCGACCAAGCGCGCCCCCGCTCGAATGATTCCCGAGTGTTCGGCTTCGGTTCCAACCATGAAGCCGGAGACATCTTGCAGAAACAAAAGCGGGGTCTCATGGCGGTTGCAGGTCTCGATGAAATAAGCGACCTTCTCGGCGGAGTCCGTGTAGATTATGCCGCCGAACTTTGGACCGGAAGCGCTACGAAGCAACCCGCGCTGATTGGCAATTATGCCGACCGGTATGCCCTCGATTCGGCCGTATCCGGTGATCATCTCCTTAGCGTAATCCGCCTGAAACTCGTCCAGCTCGCCGCCGTCAAGCAAGCAATCGAGCACGTCGCGCATATCGTAAGGTAACCGATGATCCGCCGGGAGTATGTTATACGGATCGTCGAGGGAACGCCTGGCGGGCAAGGGTTCTCTGATCTGCACTCTCGGCGTCTGTGGCCGTGGGAGCTCGGTTACAAACTCGCGAAGTTTAGAGATGCATTCTTCGTCATCCTTCGCTCGGAAGTGAGCCACACCCGAGATCTCGTTGTGCGTAAGCGCGCCGCCGAGCGTCTCGCTGTCGACGATCTGACCTACCGCGCCTTTGACGAGGTTTGGTCCGCCCAAACCCATGAACGACGTGCCTTCGACCATGATGATGAAGTCAGATAGTGCGGGCAGATAAGCGCCGCCTGCTACGCAGGGTCCCATTACGGCCGCTAGCTGCGGAACCTTGAGATAGCGGCGCATAATGGAGTTGTAAAAGAAGATTCTCCCGCCGCCATATTGCCCGGGGAACACGCCGCTCTGGTAAGGAAGATTCACTCCCGCGGAGTCGACCAGATAGATGATGGGCACGCGGCATCGCATCGCGATCTCTTGCGCGCGAAGCACCTTGCGCACTGTTTCGGGCCACCACGAGCCGGCCTTCACAGTGGCGTCGTTGGCGACTACAGCGGCTTCGCGTCCAGCGATGCGTCCGATCCCGGTTACCACACCCGCAGCGGGCGCCTGTCCGTTGTAAAGATCGTGAGCGACCAACAGACCGATCTCTTGGAAGTAAGAGTCCTCATCGAACAGAAGCTGAATTCGTTCGCGCGCGGTGAGTTTGCCCTTGGAATGCTCGCGAGCGATACGCTCGGGACCACCACCCAGCCTGAGACGATCTTCAAGCGATCTTAGTCCACCGACCAGTTTTTCGAGATGTTCGCGATTGGCGGTGGCGACCTGCGTATCCATAGGCGGCTGCGCGAGAATGAAGAATAACAACGCGCGGTTGTGGAGACAAGCGAGCTTGTTGCGCACATCAACTTCGTTCTGGAATAATCAGACTGAACGGGAAACAGAGTGTCCATCGTGACAGCATCATCAGCACAAGACCATCTTCCCACTCCGCTGAAAGGCACACAAGTATTCAGAGTAACAGTCTTGTTTTCTTTGATCGTCGTCGTAGTTGCCGGCGGATTAGCGCAATCGGGCAAAGGCACTGCCGCCGGGCGACGCAGCGTAACGCTAAATGTGATTGCGCACGTGCCTGAGGGAAAGCAGCTTACAAGAGAAGACTTCGATCTATACGACGGCGGCGCGCCGCAGGAGATCGAAAGCTTCGGGCGGCTGGACAGCGGCTCGCGTTTGGTGCTGATGGTCGATGACAGCTCTAATCTCAAGGCTGAACCGGCGGCGTTGCAGAAAGCCATGGAAACGATCATCAATGAGCTCTACCAGGACGATCAGATGATGGTCGTGGCCTACAACGAGTCCGCCGACATAATCCAGGATATGACGCCGGACCTGTCTAAGCTGCAACTCGCCCAGACCAAGCTTGTTCGCAAAGGGTTTCCAAGTCTGTTCGACGCGCTCGTTGCTGTTTCCGACTCGCTCGAAAGTCAGGCTGGCATGGGCCTGGACAAGCGAGCCATAATCTTGATCAGCGACGGCTACGACAGCGAGAGCAAGACCAAATTTGACGAGGTTCTTCGAGCGCTTCAAGAAGCAAACATAGTCCTATACGCGATTCAGGTTACCGACCGGACCCGAGGCGCGCTGCTGCGCGATAAGCCAAAGCCACCGGCGACAATCGAGCAACTGACCCTGGGAACGGGCGGAGCGGCTTACCCTTTTGACAAGGTTGCCGAAGCGGCAAAGACAATTTCGGAAGACTTGAGGAAGAATTGGTACCGGCTTGTCTATACGCCGTCAGGCATCAACACCCTCAACATGCGACGGTTGCTGTTGATGTCTCACAACTCCAATATTGAGCTTCGAACGAAGGGATCACACCCGCCTCTCTACCACCGGCCACTTTAAACAGTTTCAGGATACTTGGTTCAGAGTTCAGCCTATACGTTCCGCAAGCTGAATGCTTGAACTCAGACTGGCCGAAAGAAAAAGGCACCGGAATCATCCGATGCCTCTTGGCCCCTCAGGTTGTATCTTGCGAGCATCGTTGGGTGGGTGATGCTCTTAAGTATGTCCAAGACTAGAGCAATGAGCGTGCCGTGACCGTCTCTGCGCATATGTCTCTATTCTAAATGCTCAAAACACTGCTCCGATTGGGCCAAGTAGCCTCGCGGCATCCTATTGGACCACTTTCGCACTTGGGACAAAATGTCCATTCGTTGCGGAAAGCTGGCACAAACTGGTTATCTGACTGGAACAAACTGAGGCTGCCTCTCGACGACGGGATGGGCTATCGCGTTTCGGTGCGACAACGCCAACAGAATGCCAAGCATTGCAAAGGAAGTTATTAGCGACCAACCGCCATGGCTAACGAACGGTAGCGTGATGCCGGTCATTGGAAGCAGGCGAAGTACACCCCCCATGTTGACCAGCGCTTGAAAACCGACAAACGCGGTAAGACCTGCAGCCAGCAGTTTTGTAAACATATCACTAGCGCCGATGCTGATTGCTGAACCGGCAAGTACGAGAACTCCTACAGCCATAAGTATCGCAAGTCCGCCCGCCAAACCTGTCTCTTCCGCGAGCGCGGCGTAGATAAAATCCGAATCCGAAATCGGGACGGTCTCGGGGAAACCCAGACCCAATCCGTGACCGATCACGCCGCCATCGCTCACGCCAAAAAGTCCCTGCGATTGCTGAAGCACCTTGTCGGCCCACGCTTCCTCGTTTCGTTGCTTTGCTTCCTGAGTATTGTTTGGATCGAGCGTGAGGCCCTTTGCTTGAAGGTATCTCTGCAGATCGCGTTTCCACCACCAGGTATCCGGCGGGGGAGGTTCCCAGGTGTGACGCCATTGATAGAATCTGAAATAAACGCGACTCGGCAAACCGAAGCCGCTTGTGATTTTGGACGCGCCGTAGAACACCCCGAACAGAACAGCAACTAACGTTACGGCGTAAACCAATTGCGTCTTGCTGCGGACCGCTATGACGTAGATCATTACATACACGCCAAAGAAGACGAGCATTTGTCCAAAGTCAGATAATGCGAAGAACGGCAGCACGGGCATCGCAGCGATTACTGCGAACGGTAAAAAGTAGCGCGCCGGTGGCAACCCCCAGCGCGTGCGCCTGAGGTGTCGGTAGCTATCGGCGAGCGTTCCGGCGAAGCTCAATAGGAAAATTACCTTGACGCCTTCCCACGGCGTGGTTTGACCCAGAAACTTTCCTTCCTGACTGATCAACACCACAATCCCAAACGGCACCAACGTCACGAGCCCTATTATCAACGTGTGGCGTTGGAGCCAGAGCAGAAACTTATCGCTTCGAAAGAATCTAAAGCACAATAACATCGCAAGCAGGCCCGCTATCGGAATGTAGGTGTTAACCGAAGTAAGGATGTCCTTCATCGAGTATTCGTAAACCGGAAGCCTCTCGGTCGCGGGCGTCTTGGGGACAGCATTTGGCGAGCCGAACATTAGAGTCTTCTTTTGATCGTCGTATGCGGTCTCGACGTTTAGCAGCCTGACCGTTTGCGCTTTTGCTTCGCGGGCCTTCGCGCGGGCCGCGCCACGTCCTCCATATTCGGGATCGGAGAAAAGTCGAAACTGCATCAACTGTCCAACCGCGAACAAAAAGATCGCCGCTGTAAGAAGGAGCATCTCGCCACGGTATCGCTGGGTTCGAACAAGCCAGAAGAACGCCGCGAGCACCGGTACGAACAGCGCCAAATCGCGAGCAGCCACGATCTTGCTCGGTTCATAGCCCCGGATCTCTCCCGACAAAATGACTGCAACATATCCAACTAACGCGATGCCGAAGATAAGGACTAGCATCAACAGGTGCAGCGAAGGTCTGGTTCGCGCGAATCGGGGCTCAGAATTCTTCATTATTGTCTCTTACCGGCTGGCTTGGGTCTTGGCCGAACTCGCGCTCTGCAGATAACCCAGCGCAGCCGCCTTCACCAATATCTTGGCAGCGATCGGCGCCGCCGCCCTTGCGCCCTGGCCTCCGTTCTCGACCATCACCGCAAACACGACTTGCGGATTGTCGAACGGCGCGAACCCGACAAACCACGAATCGGTCGAGCCGGTGGTTTCATAATGCTCGCGGCCTTGCTTGTCCACATAATCGACGACTGGATGTCCCTGGCGATCGTACACGTAAACGTCGCGGTCCGCAGTACCGGTCTTGCCCGCCGCTTCAATTTGTCCCCTGAGTGGCGCGAACGCGCCTGCGGCGGTTCCGCTCTCGACCACCGAACGCATGAGCGTTCGAAGCTGCGCCGCGGATTGAGGAGAGATGAACGGACCGACCACTTTTCGCGGCGCGCCAATCTCGAAAGTTGGGGCGACAAACACACCGTCCGGGCTTGCCCCGGCGGCCGCAATCAAACCCATAGTCATCACCGTGAGGTCATCATAGCCTTGCCCGAAGCTCTGAAGCGCCAGGTCGAAACCGGTTATCTTGCTCGAGAGGTTCATCTTCGGGTTGGGCGGCGCAAACACGTAATCAAACCGGCCCTTGTCGCCGTGTACAATCTCCCAGACATCGATCCAACGGGCGGTCTTCTCAGCCGGCGAAGTTTCAAATCGCAGCCTCTTCGCGTAGTTCGCCAGTCGCTCTTTGCCGATCTTCAATCCCAACTGTGCGAAGTATTGATTGCACGAAACGCGAAAGGCGTCGGCGAGCCCGAGCGTGCCGTGCACCTCACCGCCGAAGTCCCTGATCGCGCGGTCCGAACCGGGCGGCGTGAAACCTTCCGCCCGGCAAGTGAAGTGTTCGCCTGTGATTCCCGAATCAATCGCCGTCGCGGCGATGAAAGTTTTGAACGTCGAGCCCGGCCTATAGTAAAACGCCGCGCCGCCAGTCACCAGCGTGCCCAACGCGCGATTGACCAGCGGGCTGAGAGGCTGAGTCGCGAAATCTTCTGCCTGCTCGCTAAGTCGCCGCCAGGTGCCCTCGTCATTTATGGCTGCCGGCTCGAAGCTCGGAGTGGACGCCATCGCAAGCACTTCGTTGTTTGGAAGCAAAAACACAATGGCCGAGGAGGGCTTGCCCGTCGACTGCAGAAGGCTGAACACTTCGCGCTGGAGCGCCGAGTCTATCGATACTTTCAAATCCTTCCCGACCGGGCTGGGCGACGTTAGCTGGTTGTAAGTGCTCGTCGGTTGCGTGAGCCAATCACGGAAGGCTGCCTCCATACCACCCGCGCCAAAGATGAAATCCGAATAACCGGTCACGTGGACCGCTGCCGCCCCGAGCGGATACTCTCGTTTGATAACTCCCGCGTCGGAACGGTAGCGGATGAGCGCGTTCTCAAGCTTGCCGGTCCGGTCGAGCACCCAGCCTTTCAAACCGCTTTCAGCCAATCTGAGGTTGCGCGCATCCAACCGCCTCGCCTTGCTGAATGCTGAATCTTTGTTTGAATCGGCCCAGAAGACCCAGTAGGAATGAAAGCTGAATACTGCAAGCACCAGCGCCACAAAGACGACTCTCAATCCTCGAAGCCATCGGTTTGTTTCTGCCGGTCCAAACTCTTGGACCTCATCCGGGATTCTTTCTGCGATGGCCGGCGGATTTCGATGTCGCCACGCCGCCCACCCCAGCACGAGCATCAGCAAAATCCCGCCAGACACAAAGATTAGAGTGAGTATCGAAGAAGCCCACATGAAGGTCAGCTCCTTGCAAGGACGCCTTAGCAGATATCTGACACGGTCAGTTCGAGATCGCCCACGCGTATCGCATCGCCCGTATTCAGCGGGCGAGCCTCATCACGTCCCAACGGCTGGTCGTTGACAAAAGTTCCGTTCGCGCTGCCCAAATCCGCGATCATCACAATTCCACTCGCCCAAAGTGCGACTGAGCAATGCAGCCGCGAAACGCTTGCGTCGTCCACCCGCACGGCGCTTTCCACTGCCCGCCCTATGTAAGCTGGAGCACCATCAGGTTTCAACTCGACCAAATAGCTGCGTCCTTCGGCAGTGGTGAAACGGACCGTCTTTGCATCTTCGACGCGCGGCGCGGAGGTGACCGGAGATTCGCTTTTCTTCTGCTTCAGATCGCCGTCGAAGGTTGCTTTAACTGTCGTGGCCTTCGCAAAGAGGTCTTGACCTGCTTTCACTGCGACCGGCCCGAGAGTGGTGTATCGGCGATTGTTGATGAACTCAAACGCAGACGCGGTCAATTCCTTGCCAAGCGCGTCAAAATATTGAGGCGTCAGCTCCGCGCTCTCTTCGTAGGTGAACAACACGTCAATATGATTGGGCGCGATTCTTCGAGTTCCGTGGTCGTCTCGTTTGAGTTCAGATTCTATTGTCTGCTCGATGCGCGCGGCGAGATTGCCGATGACTGACGCGCTGAGCGCTTGTTGGTCGTCAGGGCCGAGCTTGCTGTCCACTTTGGCCCCGAGGCGTTCGAGGATTCGCCGCGCGAGTCTCTCGGCCATGTCGAGCGGACTGTCTTTAGCGCCGGGCATCTTGATGAAAGTATAGCACTCGCGCGCGACCCGCCGCGATTCGCCGTGCTACAATTCGGTAGTCGTGTTGGAGAATTTAGCAGAGATCGAGCAACTCCCGATTTTTCCACTCGCCACGGTCCTTTTTCCCGGCGCGATCCTGCCGCTGCACATCTTCGAGGATCGTTACAAGGAGATGATGCGTTTTGCGATCGACAACGGCGGAGTCTTCGGGCTTTCTTATCGAAGCGACGCGGCGATCGGGCGCGAAACGCCTCCGGTGATTGACAGCATCGGCTGCGTCGCAAAGATCCAGGCGGTCGCGCGTTTGGACGAAGGCAGAATGAACATTATCTCCACTGGCGTGATCCGCTACAGAGTGTTGCGACTGGTTCAATCAACCCCGTTCGTGATTGCCAGGATCGAACCGCTTACCGATGATTTGGAACCCGGAGACGACTTGAATCGCATCTTCGAGGACATTGGAGATATGTGCAGGAAGTTCTTGGAGGCCGCACAGGCGCTCGACGAACCGAATGCCCCGGTAGTTCAGGAGTTTCCCGAAGACGCGGAGGCGTTCTCGCTCATGGTGGCTTCAGCTTTGCCCATCGACAACGGCGCTAAACAGGGGTTGCTGGAAATGACTTCGACCAGGCAGCGTCTTGTGCGGCTTAGAAAGTATGTGACCAGCGCGCTGTCAGAGTACGGCGACCGGCTAAAGATTCTAGAAAGCGCGCGAGGAAACGGCCGCGGCCGAGCAAGCGGCGAACTGAAAATTGCAAACTGAAAGTCTTCAAACTCTCAGCTTTTCTCTGATCGCGGAGCCGGCTTCAGTCGTCGAAAGCTTTCCGC
>DASXSR010000279.1:0-7609 GCA_036505875.1 Blastocatellia bacterium
TCTCCAGTATTCTCAGCTCGAACGCCTCCTTGGGAGCCTTCGGTTTGTCCCGTTGGAAGACTGCAGCGAGGTGATGGATCGCGCCGTCCAAACTGGTTTCCAGAGCCTCTTTCAGGCGCAGGCCGGTCGTCGCGAGCTGTGAGACTTCGACTCGGAACTCCTCGCCAACAGTTGGCGCAGTTCGTAGAGCCTGGCCGCAGATACTCACGAACGTTAACAAAATGAGAAAGCTCAACGGAAAAACGCGATTCATTCGTCAACCTACCATCCCTTACGGGTGAGCATTGTCTCGCCGCGCGAGTCTACAAACATTTCATTCAACTGGAGTGATGTCTCGGACGACGCGGCCTCGGTTGTCGACCTGCACTTCCAGTGTGCGCGACCCTACGCCAGCCTTTGCGAATCGCCCTCTCATCTCTCCAGCAATCTCTGAGGAGTCTTCCGCGGTAAAGGCAATGACAGTCGAGCCCGCCCCGCTCATCGCCACGCCAAGCAAGCCCGGATGATCCCGCGTCTCGTCGTTCAGTCTGAGCACCTCGCTCAGGCCTGGACCAAGTGGCGCGCGATGCGGCTGATGCAAGCGATCGCGCAGAGCTTCGCTGAACAGATCGAACCGGCGCTCCGAGATCAACGCTTGAAGCAGCGCCGCTCTCTGGACGCTGAATACGGCGTCCGCGCGCGTCAGTTCCCTCGGCAAGACATCGCGCATTTGCTTTGTGTTCATTTCGAATTCGGGAATGCACAATACGATCTTAACCTCAGCCGGCCAACGTCGTTTCACAGTGACCAGCGATCGTTCGTGACCGCGTTCCACCACACACGCGACAACCAAACCCCCGAGCAGACTCGGCGCGAGATTATCGCCGTGCTCTTCGAACCGCAGCGCGTAGCTGAGCAATTCATCCTCACTCAGCTGGTCACCGGTCAGGACCTCGTAAACCGAGATGCCCGCGATGATAGCCGAGCTGCTGCTTCCTAACCCGCGCGCGAGAGGAATCTCACTATTAACCGATAAGCTCGCGCCGTCGATCTTCTTGCCGCGAAGCTCAGCGACCGAGCGCGCGACTCTCAGGATGAGATTCGATTCGTCACATGGCAGCTTCCCTTCGGCTTCTCCTGAGAGAATAACATTGAAGCTGCCTGCTCGCTCTTCAACCGTGACTCGCAGATATAACGCCAACGCCAGGCCGCAAGCGTCGAAGCTCGCGCCCAGGTTTGAAGTGGATGCTGGAACTTTGATTCTTGTCTTACTCACGCTATGTTCAAAGACCGATCTCTTCCTTTACCTTTGCAAGCGGAATTCGCTTGGCATGGCTGCGACGCTCAGCCAAATGTTTAATCAACTTCTTATTCCGTGCCGTTGCCTCCACCTCTTTTGCAAAGTTTCTGCTGTTGCCCACATCGAAACCAATCCAATCCTTGAGCGGCGTAAGCAAGAATCGGTCACCCTCCGGTGATTCCAAAATCAAGCCATTGCGTTTGGCCTTCTGCAGCAAGGTATTGACGGTCTTAGCGCGCGTAGAAACGTTTATTGTTTTCATAGCTCTGTCCTCTGACCACGAATGAAAAGTACATTGCCAATTTTAAACCCAATGCCTTCGACCTAACGCGTGACGGTTCGTCGTAGACAATATAAAACACTTGAAACCGGCCAACCCGAAGCTCCCAGCATGCTACCTCATTAGGACGCATCTCCTTTCGGTTGCGAGTCTCGACGGCCGGCTTATATGAAAGCTGCAACTCAATTTCATTAACAATCTCTTTTCGCTCAAACTTCCGAAATGATTTCAAATCCTCGCGCGCTTCCGGAGTAAGTTCAATGTCATATATTGAGGTTTCCCGGCCTCTGCGGTTGTGAATGCGAGCTCAGCGCAATAACATCAATCATTCGATCGTGTATCAAGCCGTTGCTCGCAATCACCTCAGGCTTGTAGTTAGAGAAGGGCTGTCCGGTGAAATCAGTCACACGGCCGCCTGCTTCGCGAACAATCAACGCTCCCGCTGCCATATCCCACGGAGCAAGATTCAATTCCCAGAACCCGTCGAATCGACCGCACGCCGTGTAGCAAAGATCCAACGCCGCCGCTCCGTCGCGCCTCAACGCCTGCGCGTTCATCGCAAAGTTCGCCCAGTGATCAAGATTCGTCAGCTTCGAAGTCTTTATGTCATAAGGAAAGCCCGTCGAGAGCAAGCTCTGCATCAAATCGTCGGTCTTCGATACGCGGATCGGCCGGTTGTTTAGAGTAGCTCCCGCTCCGCGCTCCGCGGTGAACAACTCTTCGCGCATTGGATCGTAGACCACTCCGATGATCGTCTCACCCTGAAACTCGAGCGCAATGGAAACACAGAAGTTCGGATACCCGTGCGCGTAATTGGTCGTACCGTCGAGCGGGTCGACGATCCAACGATACACGGAAGCGCTTTCGGCGAGCCCGCCTTCTTCAGCCAGGATTTCGTGTCTCGGGTAATAAGTCGAAATCGTTTCGCGTATCAACCGCTCGCTCGCCAGATCCACGTCGGTGACCAGATCGATCGAGCTTTTATGTGCTATCTCAATATCAGTGCCAAGCCGGCTGCGAAGCAGACGACCGGCTTCATGAGCCACGCGGATTGCGAAGTTCAGCATTCAGCCCATTTCACCATGAAGCATCGAAGAACACAAAGAAACTGGATGGACGTTCTTTCGTCTCGGGGAGGGTGCTGATACACTCAGCGACGAATGATTGACACTGGTGGTGAGAAACACCGCTACGGTCAGCACTACACTCCTCGGAATGTTGCGAAGCTCCTGGCGGCTTTTGCAGTTCGTTCGGAGAGCGATCTGGTGTTTGACCCAAGCTGCGGCGATGGAAGACTGCTCGCGGAAGCGCAGCGGCTGAAGCGCATTAAATCGTCGCGCAGACGCAGACGTGCTGCGCCGGAAGTGTACGGCGTGGACCGCTCGGCGCAAGCGGTCAAACACGCTGCCAAGACCGGTGCGCGGGTCGCAGTCGCGGACTTCTTTGACGTCAAGCCAGGCGCAACCATAAGCCAAGCAGTCACACTGCCCGAGGCGTTCGATGCGATCGTCGGCAATCCACCGTACATCAGGCAAGAAGTGATCGGCGATAAGGATAAACAGCGAATTCGCGCTCGGCTCGATCTTGATCGGGCCGCATCGCGCGATATCTTCTGGTCTCGTTGGTCGGGCAGGTCGGACATCTACGTGTACTTCTTCGCTCACGCGACCTGTTTTCTCAGGCGCAATGGACGGCTTGTGTTTTTGACGTCGAGCAGTTGGCTTGATGTCGGATACGGCGCCGCGCTGCGGGAGTTCCTACTCGCGAACTTTAGTGTGATTGCAGTGATCGAGTCGGGCTGTGAGAGCTTTTTCGATGACGCGTCGATAAACACGTCGATAACCGTGCTTGAACGTGAAGCCGATCCCGCGCGGCGTCGATCAAACCTGGTCCGCTTCGTTAAACTCTGCAAACCTCTGGCCGAGATTCTAAAAGCCTCTAAGAATCGCTCGGGCACATCCGCGTCGTCCGCAATCAAGCTCGCGCGTTCGATCGAACGAGTAAGTGTGCCGGCGACCTTCGATACTCGCGTTAGACTCGTCAAACAATCAGAATTGACGCCCGCCGTCGCAGGCAGGCAAGGATTCATGCGCTCCCAGGAACACTCCTGGAGCTGGGGCAGGTTTCTTCGCGCGGATGATATTTTCTTTAGAGTACTCGAACGAGGCGGCGCGAGATTGCAACCGCTCTCGGATCTCGCTCGAGTGCGGTTTGGCGTGAAAACCGGAGCAAACGATTTTTTTTACGTTGACGAACGATCAACGGATAACGGTTCGATGGCAAAAGCAGCCGGCAATCTTCGAGCGTTGAATGAAGTTGCTAGCGTGCGGCGCGGTCTCACAACTGGCGTGAATGATTTTTTCTATCTTCCAGCACCCAGCCCTCAACCCGCATTCCCCATCATTGAGTCGCAATATCTCTCGCCCGTCGTGTTCTCGCTCAAAGAGATTCCCGACATCATCCTGGCGCGCGCGCCGGCGAAGAAGCTCTTCTTCAACTGTTCGGCGTCGAAGGATGAGCTAATCGGCACGGGCGCGCTGCGATACATCGAAGAAGGAGAACGTGCAGGCTTTCACCTTCGGCCGACTTGCGCCTCTCGCGACCCGTGGTACGCGGTAGCGCGCGGGATAAAACCTGCTCCGCTGATCTTCCCGTCAAAGATAGGCGAGCGCTGGCTTGTGGCTTTGAACCGCTCGGGGGTGTTCGAAGACAAGAAACTGTACGGCATCTTTCCAGCGAACGGTGTGTCGGAGCTCACACTTGCGGCACTGCTCAACTCGACCTGGTCTCGTTATTACACAGAAGTAACTTGCCGTCAAATGACCGGCGCCCAAGCGATCGCGGACATTGACGTTGCTGTAGCCGGGCAAATAATGATCCCCGATCCTCGCGAATTGTCGCCGCGGATCAGGCGCGAGCTGGAATCCGCGTTAAAGGCCATTGCTTGCCGCCCAGTGCTGTCAGTCTTCGATGAGATTGTGCGCGCGGACCGCCGAAGACTTGATGCATTGTTTCTTGAGGCAATGGGTTTCAACGAGCGATTGGAAAGAGAAGAAGCGTTGAATCAATTGTACGAAGCAGCGAGCGCGCTCGTGCGTGCCCGCCTGACTAAACGCTCCGTAACATCCTTCAGTTAACTCACCGTAGTTTGACTTCAATACGGACCTTCGATTAACTTATAAGTTTGCTCTTTCACCAAAACTTATCACAGAGCTAACCCGCGTCTGCTTCGGTCGAGTTCCATCACAGAGCAGCGCAATTTGAAGGAGGGGTTTATGAAGCGCGGTATCGCGTTAGTGGTTATTCTCACGTTTTCATTTGCTTCGCTTGGGGCGACAAAGGAGCAGCAAGCGGCGCGTCCGTTCACGATTGATGACTTGCTGAGAGTCCGTCGTGTCTCCGATCCGCAGCTTTCTCCGGATGGTCGCTGGATCGCATATACTGTCGCCGACACGGATAAATCTGCAAACAAACGAGCTACTCAAATCTATCTGATCTCGATCGATGGCGGCGACCCTCGCCAACTCACGAATGAAAAACAATCTTCGTCTCAACCGCGCTGGTCGCCTGACGGAAAGCGGCTAGCTTTCGTTTCGGCTCGCGATGGCGAACCTCAGATTTGGACCATCGATCTCGCTGAAACCGCGCAGGCGAAGAAGATCACCAATCTCTCGACCGGCGTGGACGCGCCGGTTTGGTCACCCGACGGTAAGTGGATTGCTTTCACTTCTGAAGTTTATCCCGAATGCATGAGTGATGATTGCAACAAGCAGCGCGCTGAGCAGGCTGCGTCAAGCAAAGTCAAAGCCAGAATCGCGGAGCGGTTGCTGTACCGTCACTGGACTGCGTGGAAAGAAGGTAAGCGGACTCACGTTTTTGTAGTGTCGACCGATAACGGGCAGACTCGCGACCTTGCGCCGGGCGACTACGACGCGCCGCCTTTCAGCCTTGGAGGCCCAACTGACTACGCGTTCTCGCCCGATTCGAAAGAGCTCGCTTTCGCGCGCAACACTGACAAAGACGAGGCGCGATCCACCAACGGCGATATCTTTACGGTTCCCGTCGCGGGAGGTGAGCCGCGCCGAATCACCGGCGAAAATCCGGCGGACGATCTAACGCCTGCGTATTCGCCGGACGGCCGATATATTGCATACAGAGCGCAAAGCAAGCCCGGCTTCGAAAGCGACCGCTGGAGGCTTATGCTCTATGATCGCAAAACTGGACAGAGCCATTCGATAACAGACGCCTTTGACTCTTCGGTTGAAGCATTCGCGTTCTCACCTGACGCTCAGAAGATTTATTTCACCGCTCTCGATCACGGACGGCAGCCGATCTATGAGTTAGCGGTTGGCGGCGGCGCGATCAAGAAGCTGATCAATGAGGCTTCAAACGACGACGTTCAAATCAGTGCTGACGGCAAAACTCTGGTGTTCACTCGACAGAGTCTGACGCAGCCGATCGAAATCTACAAAGCAGACAGCTCGGGCGCGAACGCGACTCGTCTCACAAAGACTAACGATGCGCTGCTGGCGGATTTTGGCTTGAAGCCCGCGGAAGAAGTGTCGTGGGAGGGGGCAGCAGGAGCGAAGGTTTATGGTTGGGTCGTCAAGCCGCCAAACTTCACCGCCAACAAGAAATGGCCATTGATCGTTTTGATTCACGGCGGGCCGCAAGGCGCCTGGAACGACGCGTGGAGCTATCGGTGGAACCCGCAGCTTTTTGCTGCAGCCGGCTATGTGGTGTTCGCGCCAAATCCTCGCGGGTCGTTTGGCTACGGGCAAAAGTTTGTGGATGAGATTTCAGGCGACTGGGGCGGCAAGGTCTATACCGACATAATGAACGGCGCGGCCTACCTTGCTTCGATGCCCTACGTCGATCGCGAGCGGATCGGCGCCGCAGGGGGCAGCTACGGCGGCTATATGGTCAATTGGATCGAAGGTCACAACAACGATCCTCGAGTGAAGTTCAGCGCGCTTGTTTCACACGCGGGTGTTTATAACCTGACGAGCATGTACGGGGCGACCGAAGAGTTATGGTTCCCGGAGTGGGAATTCAAGGGCATGCCGTGGACTAATCCCGAGATGTATTCGAAGTGGTCTCCGCATATGTTTGTGAAGCAGTTCAAGACGCCGCTGCTCGTAATTAACGGCGAGCTTGATTACCGAGTGCCGTACACTGAGGGCCTGCAGTTGTTCACCGCGCTTCAGAGGCAAGGTGTCGAGTCGAAGCTGCTGGTTTATCCCGACGAAGGCCACTGGGTCTTGAAGCCGCAAAACTCCGAGCTTTGGTACAACACGGTTTTGGGATGGTTTGACGGTCACCTTAAGGCGAAAGGCCAGCCCTGACGAGAGTCGAGTTCAGCGGTTCGGTCAGCGGGATTAAGCCAGAAGTTAGTCTCAAAAAATTGGAGGTCGCCGCTGTGCCCGAGCAACGACCTCTCCCCAAGTTCAGAACAGAATGGTAGAGATTCTAAGGATGTGCGCCGTTAGCATAAGCAATCCCGATACCGCAAACTTGTTTCAGACTCAAGTCATAGCTGAGCAAGCTCTTAATCAGAATCTGGACCTGCCCAACAGGGCACTACTTTCCATGTTTCTGGAAGCATTTACGAAAAATTGGAAATCGAATTGCTAAGGACGTCAATCGGGTCCTTGAAGTGGCCCGGGCTTGGAACTGCACAGCTTCGTTTCAGCGATCTGGTGGGCGCCTGAAACGTTTTTGGTCGCCGATCGTCAATAAGCGACCTTATCGTCGATGAGCATCTTCTCCACTTTGAATTCAAGCAAGACTCGAGTCTCTTTGGGCACGCCAATGCGCGGATGGGTAAACTCCAATCTAAACGCTTTGTCCTTCGGCCCGACCAGCGCGCCAGCTTTGTATTCACGAGGAAACACAAGTTGAAATTCTCGACCGCCATCGGAAACCGCATACCGCGACAATGGCACCTTGTCCCCTTGCTGAGTGATCACGAAGACAGAATTCTTTAGAGTCTCGACAGTCTGTACTTGCCAGTAGGAGGCCAGTTCCCGGTCATAAGACTGGGAATTCGA
>DASXSR010000280.1:0-10102 GCA_036505875.1 Blastocatellia bacterium
TGCCGACCGGCGATGGGATGGCGCTCCTTTTTTTTCATAGTCCGGAAGAGCCGGTGCGCTGTGCGCTCGAGATTAGCGAGGTGTTGCAAGAGTATCCGCACATCCAAGTGCGAATGGGAGTTCACAGCGGTCCAGTCAATCCGGTCAGGGACGTTAACGACAAAACGAACTATGCAGGATCGGGAATCAACGTCGCGCAGCGGGTGCTGGATTGCGGCGATGCCGGGCATATTCTTTTGTCCGAGCACGTGGCCGATGATCTGTCGCAGTATCGGCACTGGCAGCCGAGCTTGCACGATCTGGGCGAGTGCGAAGTGAAGCACGGTCTGCATCTGCACTTGTTTAACCTCTACAAAGATAATCTCGGCAATCCACAGGTCCCTAACAAACTGAAACGAAGAGGGTGGAAGCAGGACTCCGCTCGGGTTCGCCCAGTTAGCCAGCCTCAGTTCCCAAAGTTCCTCGCAGTTGCTTTAGCTGGCTCAGCCCTTGCTCTGGTAATTACTTCCTTGATCTTTTTTCAGAGACCGCGATCGCGCGCGATTACGTCGACCGTTTCCTCAGCCGCACCGAGCAATGTGCCGGTTTCTATTCCCGAGAAGAGTGTCGCCGTTCTCCCCTTCGACAATTTAAGCAAGGAAAAGGAGAACGCTTACTTCGCTGATGGCGTCCACGACGAAATTCTCACCGCCCTTGCGAGGGTCGCCGACCTGAAAGTGATCAGCCGCACATCGACAATGCAATACAAGACCGACACTCCACGCAACCTACGCGAAATCGGCGCGGCACTTGGCGTGGCGCATGTCGTGGAAGGAAGCGTGCAGCGTGCTGCCAATCGCGTGCGTGTCAATGCGCAGTTGATCGATGCGCGCGCTGATCGGCAGTTATGGGCGCAGACTTATGACCGCGATCTTGCGGATGTGTTCGCGATCCAGAGCGAAATTGCTGGGGCAATTGCCGACCAGCTCCAAGCGAAGCTCTCTGCTAACGAGAAGAGTGCAATCGAACAGCCGCCCACCACCGATGTCACCGCGTTCGATCTCTATAGTCGCGCCAACACTCTTCTTCTGGCGGCGAGCGGCAGGAGCACTGGGAGAGACGACTTGCTGGAGGCAGCCAACCTGCTAAACCAGGCTGTCGCGCGCGATCCGTCGTTTTTTCAAGCGTATTGTCAGCTTGCATGGGTTCATGACCAGCTTTATTTCTTTGGCCTCGATCGTAGCCCTGCTCGCCTGGCGTTGGCGGAGACAGCTCTCCAGGCTGCGTCTCGCCTCCGTCCGGATGCAGGTGAAACGCACCTCGCACGTGCATGGAGCCTTTATCAAGTGCATCTCGATTTCAAGGATGCTCTGGCTCAATTGGAAGTTGCTAGCCAAACCTTGCCCAATGATGCCCGGATATTCGAGCTCATGGGTTATGTCCAGAGGCGACAGGGACGCTGGGAAGAGTCCACACTTAACCTCGAGCGCGCAATTGACCTTGACCCGCGTAACACTTCCACGTTGCAGGAGGTCGCATTGCATTACCTGTTTTTTCTCCGCCGCTATTCTGAAGCAAAGTCGCTGTTGGGCCGCGTGTTGGCCATCGAGCCGAACCGCTTCGATACCGAAGTGTTTCTTGCATCGGTTGACTTTCATTGGAAGGCCAACACCCGACCCTTCCATCAGATCATCGATTCAATTCGGACCACTAATCCCGGCGCGGTCCCGACAATCGCCGAGGCCTGGCTTACTTGCGCACTGGCCGAGCGGGATGCCGCCGCTGCACAAAGCGCCCTAACTGCAGCCGGCAACAATCCAATCAACCTGGGAGGCCAAGCTAACGTTGGTCGTACTTTGCTAGAAGGCGTTATCGCTCGCATGACGAAAGACGATGACAAAGCGCGGTCGGCTTTCACTGCTGCGCGCGCCGAACAGGAGAAAATCATCCAAGCTCAACCAAATTTCGCCCCGCCGTGGGGCGCACTAGGTTTGATCGACGCCGCTCTTGGGCGGAAAGAGGAAGCGCTCCGCGAAGGTCGCCGGGCGATTGAGCTTCTTCCGGTGGCAAGGGACACGATCAGAGGCCCGGCGATGATCACGTATTTGGCGATGATCGCCGCTTGGGTTGGCGATAAGGATCGGGCCTGCGAACAGCTTGCCATTGCCATCCGTCACCCGAGCGGTCCCAGCTATGGCGAATTGAAGCTGTTGCCGTATTGGGACCCGCTGCGCGGCGAGCCGTGCTTCGAAAAGATTGTCGCCTCCCTCGCCCCGAAGGAAACACCACCAACAGATGGCCGGCGCGCGACGACAAAGTAAATTACCACTCCTTAAAATCGCCCTTGTGTTCGTGCGTCTCGATCCCACTGTAAAACTGCAATAGGGCCGAAGTCTTAGCAGACGTTAGGCGTCCATCGCAACGCGGTGTGGCTTCCGTCGCGCCAAAGCATTGAAAAAATCTCAATTTTTTTGAAATGTCCGCCTTCAAAAGCTTTAGAAAGATGTTCCGAGTGGAATTATGCGTCCTTACAGCCTAACCGTACAGCGGCAGAGAAATACTTTATGCGCGTCAGCAAGATCATTTCGATTAAGCCGCTCAACATGCGGCGCGTCCATGAAGAAAATCATCACAACGCTTGCGCTGGCGCATGCTGTGATCTTGACGGCGCACGGAGCGATCGGCGACAATCCGTTTCAGCTCGCGGCGCGTTTCCAAACGAAGCCGATCGTCATCGAGCAGATGACGTCGCGAAGGATCAGGGTCGTATACGTCGAGGACGGCTGGATAAGCGTCGTGAACCTGTTGGACGGCATCAGCAAGGCGGAGCTGATGGCGCGTGCCGATAACGGCTTCGTCGGGTACGAGGACATAAAGGCGCAGGTCACGCACTACGGCGGGAAATTCGAGATGTGGAAGCAAGACAAGCCGCGGAACGAGGACTTGTTCGCTTGGGTGCGGCCAGATGGGAGGCTGTTTCTCGCAGTCGGCAAGACGACCCTTCCGGACGGCAAGAAATACAATTGGCTGTTCATCTTCGAGCCCCCGGGGTGGTGGGGCGGCCGGGCTGAGGAAGTAGCAAGGGCGCTGAACGAAGGCAAGACGCACCTGTGAAGCGAACGCCACTGAACGGACTTATATGGCCGTTTCTGGAACGATCCACGCACAATCGCAAAGGCAGACGGGCCACAGGCCCGGTACTGGTACATCATCGCTGACAATCTCAAGAAACGCGGTTGGAGCTTGGGCTACGTTTCAGCGGTGGACTCTCGAGGACGAACAATCTGGATTGCGGACGCACACCGTGACGGAAAGCGTTGCGTTGTGCACGCTGATGAAATGTTGACTGCGTTTGTCGAACTGGAATCTGCGGTTCGCGAAGCCGACAGTGGATGTATTCCATCTTTGCCGTGGGCACGGTAAGATTCGCGCAGCGACAACGGGCGGAACGAGGGGCGCAAGTTTTCGACGGATTAGTGGAGAGGTGGCGGAGCCGAATCTCTTGGGCGGCAGCCATCAACCATCGGGTGAATGGTCCAGCGTTGATGGAGTTCCTGCTGACTCCGCCGCGTGTCCTCATTGAACGGCTGTTGTAACATAGAGCACCAGGTCTCTTTCAAATTCTCGCAACGTGTCCTGAAGTTTCTGCTGTTTAAGCCTTGGCGCATATCCTCGTAAGTTAGCACGATAGTTTCCCCGGGCGGCGGCGGCGGTGGAGTAGCATAGGGAGAGAAATGTGGCTGCCAGGTAAGGTAGTATTGCAATCCTACAGCGCCGCCACTCGCGCCTCCCTGGGCCATCGAGGGCGTCCAGCCCGGATCTGGCGGAGCAATCTTCACGACACGCATCAAGGGATGAAACTCGTGCCAGCCTGTGTGGTAACCATCATAAACATGTTCTCCCGCGACGGCGACACGATCGTACATTTGGATAGGTCCGAGAGTCTTGTCGCCGACATTCGCATCTTCCACGTCGCCTGGACCGGCTTCAAAGAGCGCATTAAGGATTGGGATGATAGCGCCGAAAGAAGCTGCGGCTGCTCCGGCAGCGGCTCCGGCTGCCCCTCCGAGCAGCCCACCCAACAAGCCGCCGATCGCACAGCCAATCGGTCCGAAGAACCAAGCACCGAGCGCGCATCCAGCGGCGCTGCCGGCCCATGAGCCTGCCGCAGCACCTGCGGCGGTCACAACCAACGCAGCATCGATCAAAAGCGCCAGTGCCGGTGCCAGTTTTTTTATCCGCACCCAGAAATCACCTTCCGCTTCGCAATGCAAGGCAACTCGCTCGTGCTTGTTCAGCGGTTCATAACCGAGCGCCTTGAGATACTCACGGGGCGCGAGCAGCAGCTCGCCTTGAAACCCATCAGTCAAGACATCGTTAGCCGGATGATCTGTTACCTCTTGCGAAAAGCTGTCAACGATCGTGCCATCCGGCTTGTACCGGTTAGCAGGCATTAGCCATTTTGGGTTTGACGCTTTGATGTCCGGATCGTCACTGTCGACCAATTCCGTCGGGTGCGGCATTAGCACTACGTCGAAGTATTGATCGTTATCAAAGACACCCAGGTCGCTCCGGCTGGGGTTATAGGAGACGATACCAACAGCGCATTTTGGGTGGTCTTTGCTGAGGCAGATAAGCCGCCGGTTGAGCCAGGAGTCAGCCGCATTTTGAAGTAGGGCGGTGAAACTGATGACCGAGCCGATGATGGCTCCGATCAGAACGCCGATGGGGCCCCCAATTAAACCCGCTAGAGCGAAGGTCCCAGTCGCAAACAAGGCGAGGAGAAGCTGTTCGGCTGCCCATGCCAGACGGTCCTTCTCGTTGTAGGGCTTCCCACCTTCTGGGTAGTTAAAGCAAGAGGTGTAGCGCTTGTAAGGCATCGCGTCCTATTCGTTAGTCACAGTCAAAGTCACCCCACCGGCAAAGTGCCGCTGGTCGCGTTCGGCCATTGCGAAGGCATGAACATTGAACGTTTTCCGACCCCTGAATGATGAATTGATAGGTTCGATAGCTACTTCTATCTCCTGCTCCTCGCCCGCTTGCAGTCCGAAGCTCTGCGGTCTCATTTCGAGCGTCCAGTCCCGCGGTACCGGAAACTGGCCGTAGCCTTGTGTCCTTCTGGCCAGCTCCCAGCGCGCGCGGCTTTCCCGTAAGCGCGTTTGTGATCGATCAAACTGCTCTTCGTTACACTCCGATAATTCCGGCAAACCATAGGAGTCCGCTTCGAGCAGGAACCTTCGTGCGACGGAGGCCTGGTTACGGAGTTGAAAAGAAAACCGGGCCGGGGAAAGCAACGGCGCGACCGCGACATTCTTTTGCCCGAAATTGTTGTCTGGATTGGCATCGTCGAACCAGAGCAGACGTGCCTGGATACAATAATGGCCGCCGACTGCCGGAGTTTCCCAGTCCAGCTCGAGAAAAGCGGGACAATCCGCCGACCCCTTCACGCCTAGATTGACACTACCCATCCCGATCGGGTGCGAGACGGTTTGAATACCAAAAGAAAGATAAGAAAGCTCGACACCCACCCCTACAGCGGGCGCATCGTAAGAACCATTCCAGATTCGCACCCGGATCGTGTAGCGATAGGCAGGCTTCAGCGGACCTGTCACTGGTGTTGTGCCATCTAGAACGGTAATGTCTGGATTATCCCAGGTGACCGCCAAGCCTTGGCTCATCAGGTAGTATTGGGCATAGATCAACGGGTCGGCGCGCTTATAGATCTCTGGTGGTAGATCAATGCAGCAGCCAGTGCGATCCCGCGCGCGGGGCGTTGGAACTCGCCCACCTCGAAGCGCGCTAAATATCGCACCAATAGCATGGCAAATCTCGCGCAGCCCGGCAACAAGATGAGTCCAGAAGGTGGCCGTAAAAGGAATACACAGAGCCTTCAGAAGCGACTGAAGAAAGCGCTTGACCATGGTAAGTCCTTGGCTTCGGCCTGTTGAATCGTCTCGTCACTCCATGATTGAAGGGCAATCGCAGAGGCCGAGCCGGCCTGCTTCAAGCGTTGAGCTTTGTCCAATATTTCCACCAAACTCCCAGGCTGAACATCATGCCCGCGAAACAAAACAGCCAGGCTTCGAAAACCCCAGTTCCTCCATCAGGCGAAACACCAATGAAACATTCGATGAACTGCATAGAATACCTCCTCTGTAGTCCCAAAATTGTTTCCGATCCGACTAAGCAAGTCAAGATCCTCGCAGATTCAGAAGGTGAGCGCTGAACGTTGATTCCGAGAAACGAACAATCTGGATTGCTAACGCGCGTCGCGACGGAAAACGTTTCATTGTGCGTGCCGATGAAAAGCTGACCGCGTTTGTCGAACTCGAATCGGCAACCCGAGCCGCAACACTGGCAGGTTTGGTTAGAGGTTCGTCCGCAATCTCACAATCGTTATAGTTACTTCTCGTAGGGACTGCGGGGAGTCAGGAATTAAGCGGGGACTAACCCAGCCGGGTGATTATGAATTAGCACGGCGCGAGTGGCCACCTCTCTGCACCGTTGAGCTCGCCCAGTCGCTGCTCCCTAAAGATTCGTTTGAAAACAACGGATGCGGCCCCTTTTCTGAGAGTCTCTTAAGATTTTTGAGAACTTCGCTCCTCCGATTCCGTAGAACATCTGGGAACCCCAAAACAACTACTCTCTCGGCTTTGAGAAAGACAACTACGAACACACTCACAGAGATCACCGATTTAGTCCCTCGCCACTCGGTCGTTTCTGAAAAATTCTCAACCTTTTTGAGAACTTCGGCCGGAAATTCCGTCCGCAACGAGGCTGTGAACGCGATGTTGCTCAACGAGTTCCTCAAAGCACATCGACGAATCGAGGAGCAAGAAGCGACCATCGCGCGTTTGCAAAAGCAAATTGACGCGGTTACAGCGGGCCTACAGAGGGTGAGCGCACAGCTAGAAGTGAGCAAAGCCGCCGCGTGAAGCACTGGTTGGCGATCTTGGCGGCGTTGTCCGCGTCGATCGCACTGGCTGACGACATCAAAACCAATAGCGGGAAAGTGTAAAAGAATGCCACCGTCAGCCGCGTCGAGCCGGACGGAATCATGGTCAAGTTCTCCTGAGGACTTGTAAAAATCCCCTTCACCGAATTGCCGGAGGAATTGAAGCAAAAGGATCATTACAACCCAGAAGAAGCCCAGAAGTTCAGCGCTGAGAATGCGGCGGCAATCACGATCTGGATTGTTGACGCACATCGCAACGACGGAAAGCGTTTCGTTGTGCGTGCAAATGAAAAGTTGGCGGCGTTTCTCGAACTCGAATCGGCGACGCGCGCCGGTCAGCGGTTTAGCTGGAGCGATTGGTTAGGCGTAGCGGCTTCACACACTAATTAACCGCGAACCAGTGCAGTTTTACTCACTCTGCCGTCTCCGCCAAATTTAATCACGAGCCACCACTCGGAAACGATACTGTTGTAGCCGCGCTCTGAACCAAGCCAATACACAAGGTCGTACTCGGGAAAATAATTAGTTTCGGGTGGCTTGCCGAGCAACGAAACGACTTCTTCCCGCGTCATGCCGCGCAAACGATGGCGATGCAAAAGATCATCGACCATACGCAGACGAATGGGGTCAAGACTGTCGCTAGTGAGACTCGTCTTCCAACTGGTGGAGTCGAATGACTCTCGAAGACGAGACGGCGATGTATCAGCACGCTGGGAAAGAAGGCGAATCTCACGTTCGTTGGGTCCTTTGAAAGCGATGAAAACAAATAAAAACGGACTCGCTGCAATCAGACCGATGATAATGGCGACCAACAGGAACTTGCGCCAGTGGCCTCGAATGAAACTCGGTCGTGCGTTCGTTGTCACGGGACAAGAGCTACGTCTAACGAGACAGAGATAAGCCACGGCAGGGTGTCGTGGGAAACACGCTGAACTTATTTCGCCATTGGGCCGTTGGCTTCATCGATTGGTTAGGCAGTCTGGTTAGGTCGATCTTTTCGAAATAAGTCGTCGAAGGACATGGCCTTTCCACATCCAAAATCCCGTAAGGACCATTACAGGAATGGAGACAAAGCGAACAACGGGGGCGTAGTTCGGAAGTTCTTTAAACGGACTATAAACATAACCGATTATCGGAATGCTAAAGACGAAACCCCTATCTCTCCTTGCGAATCAGCCTCCCCAACGCCTCCTGATCCGGCGCCAAAAACTCGGAGATCCGCTGGTGGTTTACGTTGGCGACGATGATTTGACCGACCTCGGTGTTGACCTCGCTGAAGATGCCGTGAGACTTCATCTTTGCGACCTGGTACTGGTTGTCCTCGGTGGGGGTTACGTAGTGCACCCACGCCGCCTTGAAGCGGTGCACCAGGAAGAGGTGGACGAGGGTCATTAGGCGCTTCTTGCGCAGTGCGTCCGCAAAGGTGTTCTGGTCGCGCACCGAGAGGATGCTGCGGCCACGCCGGTCGTGGATGGGGGCGAAGATGACGTTGGCGAGCTTCTCCTCTTTCTCGTCGTAGACTCCGAGTTCGAGTAACTCCGAGCCGGCGCGCTGGGGCCGCATCTGGACGCGGAGCCTGCCGGGGAGCTTATGGTGCCGCGTCCACATGGCGAGCCACTCTTCAAGGAGCTTCTTGGGGACCTCGGTCTGTATCAGGTGCTGATGCTGGGTCGAGCCCTTGCCCATTGCCATGGTCGTCGCCGTGCGCCCCGAGGTAGCGGTCAATGCGGCGTCCGCGCGCGGTCCGCCGACGAGGGTCTGAGGTGTGCTGTAGGGAGAGTCGACCATGCGGAGTTTTCGTTGCAGGCGGGCGAGGGCGAGCATGCCGTCTTGCTTGAGAGCCATGGCGAACTCCTCAGCGGCGAGGCCGTCGATTTGGTGACCACCATAGGTGATGAAGTTGAAGACGAAGCCCAGCTTGCCTAGTTCCTCGGGAAAGCTTCGCATTTCCTCGTCGCTCATGCCGGTGGTGTCCCAATTGAACGACGGCGAGAGGTTGTAGGCGAGCATCTTGTCGGGAAACTCCGAGTGAATCGCCTCGGCGAACTCGCGCGCGTCATCGAGGTTGGCGGTCTTGGTCTCCATCCAGAGCACGTCGGCGAAGGGCGCCGCCGCAAGCGACTTGGCGATGGCGTACGGAATACCGCCGCGCACCTGGTAGTACCCTTCGGGCGTCCTGGCCGCCTCGCAGTCCCAGTCCACATCAATGCCGAGTTCGTGCGCCTTCTCGCGGGCGGCGTAGAGCGAGGCGCGCGCGGCGAAGCGCCGCCAGTCGTCGACGCTTGTCTCGACGGGTTCACCTTCACTCGACCGGAATTCGATCACTTCGGCAACCGCCTCCCCGAAGGTGTTCAGTTCGGCGTCGTCCTCCCAAGCGTCGAGGAAGCGGGCGGTGATTCGGTCGAACATCGCGTCAATCGAGGTCTCTTTCCCGTCCCGCAACGACGCCACGGCTTCGGCGGCCTGCTTCAGAATGCCCCGGCGCTCCAGCCATTCCCAGGCGGCGGTGTGCTCTCCGGCAGGTATGGCGTACAGGAGATGGCCGGTGAGTTCAGCGACTCCTAGCTCGTGAAAATGCTGGATCAACGCCAGGAAGCACGGCTTGTAGGCTGGCACGTCGGGGTTCGTCGCCCCAACCAGGAAGGGTTGATCACGTTCGTCGCCGCGACCTTCGATCAGATTAGCGGCTTCGGCGTCGGTGCGGGCGACGATGAGGCCGGGAACGCCCATGACGTCGAGCTGGAAGCGGGCCGCGTTAAGTCGCTTGTTCTGCTCGTCCTGCGCCACAAGTACTTTGCCGCCCTGATGGCCGCACTTCTTGGCACCTGGACGCTGGTCCTCGATGTGGTAGCCCGGAACGCCGGCTTCCACGAAGCGGCGGATCAGGTTGCGCACGTGTGGATCGCCGCCGTGGCCGGTGTCGGCGTCGGCGATGATGAAGGGCCGAAAATCCCGAGCGTTCGTCGCCGCGCGCTGCGCCTCAGTCATCCGCGAACGCAGATACTGCTGGTTGCGATCCGCCGAGAGCAGGGCGCGCACGAGCGTCGCTGCTTCGTCGGGCACCTGGCTGAGCGGATAGCTGGCGAGATCGGGTCCCGGGTCCTCGGTCGTTCCGCCCTTGGCGGAGGTCGCCCAGCCGCCGAGGTAGATCGCCTCGATCCCCATCCG
>DASXSR010000281.1:0-30521 GCA_036505875.1 Blastocatellia bacterium
GGTTGCGTCGTACAGTCCCGCACTGTCGAAGGGACTATCACCCAGGTCTCCGCCCGCAACTAAGACCTTGCCGCTTGGCAGCAGTGTCGCTGTGTTGTGATACGACCCTAGGACGCTGCTGAGATTGAATTCGGCGCTCCCAGTGCTGCTCCACGTCCCGGCAGTGGGGTCGTACAGTTCAGCAGTCAGAGCATAAATGGGGCCGCCGTAGCTGCCTCCCACGACCAGGACCCTGCCGCTGGGCAGCAGCGTCGCGGTGTCATCAAAGCGGGCTGTGTTGAGATTGCCGGTGTAGCTCCAACCCGGAACGACTGCCTGAGTTGACTGCGGTCTCACAACTGGCGCGGCGTTTGCGCCTGTCAATACGCCGGTGAGCACAAGGGCGCCTATTAAAACAGCAGTGGTGATTTGTTTCAGCAGTTTGATCTTTCGCATAACCTGGCCTCCTTTCAGCTCTCTGGCTGACGTGAGTCCGGGGAATTGGGGCTTGCTCATCAAATCTCCCTCTGTGAACCCTGCGTCGAACTCACGCCTGCCAGCCGCCGACTATTCGACCCGTTTACCTGTTCCGGTGACGCATCCGGTCGAGATCAGATTATCGCTCGAGTCAAAGAACTCTACGGAATCATTAGTGGTGAATTCATCAGAGTCGTCCGCAAGCTCAATGTGTCGCGTGATCTTCTGTGTCCCGGCGTAAGTGCCGTCCGGGTTAAAGCGGAAAAATACCACGGTGTTGATGTAACTCCGCCCAACCATATACTCCCATACTCCATGTCCCGAGCTGAGGAGGGCTGGACTGCTGGGTGCGCCGGTCGCAATCATCGAGCCTCCAGCCAAGAATGTGTTAAGGCCCGGAAAGGTTCTTAATTCCGCGCCGCTTTGACAATTAAGAAGCGTTGTCCGTATACGCCAGGTCCCTTCTATTCGCCTACTTTTCCCGTTTTGCCCAGACGCCGGAAGCTGTGACGCCAAAACCAGGATAACGATCAACGCTACGCCGGAAATCGCTTTCAAGAATATGTTCTTCATGGCTGTCTCCTTTTCTAAAAGAATGCCTTCTTTCACTCCTACTTATTGGTCTTCATCTGGAGGTAGCTTTATTGCTGCCTCATCTACTAATGCGCAGGCGGACAGAAAAGGGGACAGGGCTTCGCAGTTAGAGATTACGTGCGGTATCTCTCCAATTCACCAGACAACCACATTGACTTGGCTTAATTAGCGGACATATTCTCTTTGGCGCTGCACTGAGCGCTCTCTCTTTCTCTCTGGAGACTTCACAATGCCATCCACACAAGACGTGACTGGGATGCTTCGAGATTGGGCAAGCGGTGACCAGGAAGCATTGGATAAGCTGATTCCAGTGGTCTATGATGAGTTGCGCCATCAAGCGGCTCGTTATCTGCGAAAAGAACGCTCCGGTCACACTCTTCAGACCACGGCGCTGATTCACGAGGCGTACCTCCGCTTAATCAATCAGCACAGCGTAGAGTGGAAAGATCGCGCGCACTTTTACGCGATAGCCGCACGCTTGATGCGGCAAATACTCGTAGATCACGCGCGTAAGCGTAAGGCCGCCAAGCGAGGAGGATCTGACATCAAGGTACCGCTGGAAGAAGGGATGGTTATCTCAACTGGGAGAGTTGTGGACCTGGTGGCGCTCGACGAAGCCCTGACAAGGTTAGCGGCAATTGACCCGCAGCAAAGCCGGATTGTGGAGCTGAGATATTTCAGCGGGCTGAGTGTTGAAGAGACTGCAGAAGTGACAGGTGTATCTTCGCGCACGGTGAAGCGAGACTGGAATGTAGCCAAAGCATGGCTGCGGCAAGAGATCAGCGGGGGATGAAGACCGCGGTGGACCCTCAGAGATGGCACAGAGTCAAGGAGTTGTTCGAGGCTGCCGTTGAGCGCGGGCCCGAAGAAAGATCTGCCTTTCTGGAGCGAGCTTGTGCCGGGGATGAGTCGCTGCGCAGCCGGGTCGAATCGCTGATTGACTCATACGAGCAGGACAAAAGCTTCATGGAGACACCTGCCGTGGCTTCGGCTGCTGATTCTCTTTTGGACGATCAAACTGCGTCACTGATCGGGCAGTCGGTTGGTCCTTACACGATCGTACGCGAGATCGGGCGCGGGGGAATGGGAGAAGTTTATCTAGCCCAGGACAGCAGGCTAGGGCGTCGGGTCGCACTCAAACTGTTGCCGGACGTATTCACCAGAGATCAGGATCGGTTGCGCCGGTTCGAGCAGGAGGCCCGCACCGCCTCGGCTCTGAATCACCCGAACATTCTGACCATTCACGAAATTGGACAACTCGATAGCAGACAATTCATCGCCGCTGAGTTCATCGAAGGCGAGACACTCAGGCAGCATCTGGACACTTCAGAGGTGAGCCTGAATGAAGCACTCGATATTGCTATTCAGGTAGCAGGTGGATTAACGGCGGCACATCAGTCAGGAATAGTGCATCGAGATATCAAGCCCGAGAACATCATGCTGCGCGCTGACGGCTACGTCAAAGTGCTGGACTTTGGTCTGGCCAAGTTAACCGAGCGGCCCGCGACAAGCCCGGAAGCCTCAACACAAGCATTAGTGAAAACTACTCCAGGAATGGTTATGGGGACGGTCCAGTACATGTCACCGGAGCAGTCGCAAGGCTCTTCGCCTGTGGATCATCGGACGGACATCTGGTCGCTGGGAGTAGTGCTCTACGAAATGGTGACGGGGCGCGTCCCATTCGAGGGCAAAGACATTCACCGGCAGATCATCGCAATCCAGGAGCAGGAGCCACCGCCGCTTTCAAAGTTCGTGAGAGGTGTGCCGGACAGGTTGGAAGAGATCGTCAGTAGAGCGCTGGCGAAAGAGCCCGCCGAGCGTTACCAGATGGCGAAGGATTTATTGACCGACTTGCGGAGTCTAAAACACAGGATTGATATTGATGCTGAGATCGAACGTGTCGCCCCGGCCGAGTCGAAGGTCTCAACGGCTGGCTTAAAGACGGATGGTGGTCAAGGAATCTCAACGGCTGCCGTCGAAACTGCACGCGAGACCTCAAGTGCCGAGTACATAGCCGGGGCGATCAGTCGGCACAAGCGCGGTTTTGCCGCTGGTCTTGCGATTTTTCTTCTTACGGCAATAGGCCTCGGGTTTTTGATTTCCTCGAATCGTTTGGCAAACAATTCTCAGATCGAATCCATCGCGGTGCTGCCGTTTGTCAACGCGAGCGGCAACGCTGATGTCGAGTACTTGTCGGACGGCATGACCGAACTGCTCATCAACAGTCTGTCGCAACTTCCCAAACTTTCGGTGAAAGCTCGCAGTTCGGTGTTTCGCTACAAAGGCAAAGACGTCGAGCCACAACAAGTCGGCTCGGAATTGTCCGTGCAGGCAATCTTGAGCGGGCGTGTTGTGCAACGCGGCGAGGACTTGACGTTGTACTTATCGTTGGTTGATTCGCGAAATGGTAATCAACTTTGGGGCGAACAATACAATCGAAAACTAACCAACCTCATTACCTTGCAGAGCGAGATTGCGCGTGATGTTTCACAGAAGTTGCGAGCGCGGTTGTCGGGCGTGGACGAACTGAAGTTGACGAAGAATTACACTGCAAACGCCGAAGCGTACCAGCTTTATCTGAAGGGACGCTACCACGTTGCGAAATTAACGCCGGCGGAAATGCAAACGGGCATTTCATATTACCGACAGGCAATTGAAACTGACCCGTCTTACGCGTTCGCCTACGTTGGGCTCGCGGACGCATATCGCTCAGTTGCGATCGCCGGCGAAATGCCTTCAACCGAATTCTTTCCGAAAGCGAAAGACGCGGCACAAAAGGCAATCGAGATCGACGATACGCTCGCCGAAGCTCATGCCGAACTTGGTTTCATAATATTCTGGTACGATTGGGATTGGAATGCAGCCGAAAATCAATTCAAACGAGCCCTGGAGCTCAATCCGAGCAGCGCGGACACTCCGTGGTTTTACGCGCACCTACTCTCAACATTGGGCCGGCACTCGGAAGCACTCGCCGAAATGCGACGCGCCAGAGAACTCGATCCGCTCTCTTTGCGAATCAACGCGAACGAAGGGCAGTTTCTGATTCACGCCGGACAACCCGATGAGGGGTTGGCCCGGTTGCAGAAAGCTTTTGAGCTAGACCCGAGGTTTTGGTTAGCTCATTTGTTTGCTTCGAGTGCTTATATCGAGAAAGGGATGTTTGCCGAAGCCGTTGCCGAAGCTCGCAAGGCGAGAGACTTTTCCGGTGCGAGTACTCATCACCCAGTCGCGTTCCTCAGTTACGCATTGGCGAAGTCAGGCAAACAAGCGGAAGCGCGGGCCGAGCTTGAAGGCTTACTGAAATTATCAACCGAGCGTTACGTCTCGTCTTACAACATCGCACTAATATATAACGGGCTGGACGAACGCGACGAAACGATTAACTGGCTGGAGCGAGGTTACAAAGAACGAGATCCGAAAATGGTTTTTCTGAAAGTCGAACCGAAATGGAATAACCTGCGCGACGACCCGCGCTTTCAAGATTTGCTGCGGCGCATCGGCCTCGCGTCGTGACGCAACCTCAACGCCGCGAGCCTTGATCCAAACACCGGACAAATTATTAATCCCGGCGTTTTCGGGCGCATCATCTCGACGAGTAACAACCCGCGCTTAATCCAATTCGCACTCAAGTTCAATTACTAAACGAGTCCAAGCAAGAAGGCCGGAGCGGTCAAGATGCTCCGGCCGATGCTTGATCTTAGTCTGAACTACGAGTCAGGGGCGGGCTTTGTACTTCTCGTACAACTCGGTGTGACGGCTTGTGAGCGGGATATCCCTCCCGTTGATGAACACGTGTTTGATCTGAGTTCTTATCTCGAGCGGGTCGCCGTCGGTCACAATCAGGTTCGCGATCTTTCCTTGCTCAATCGAGCCGACTCGATCTGCGATGCCGAGAATCTCTGCCGGATAAATAGTCACGGCCTTGAGCGCTTCTTCCTTTGGTAGCCCGAAAGCCGCAGCCATACCCGCGTGGTAAGGCAGGTTCCTTGAATATGCCGAATCGTTGGTCTGAAACGCAATCTTCACGCCCGCCTTCGCAAGTATCCCGGCGTTGGTGAATGCTGCGTCGTATGGGTCATCTTCGTGCACCGGTACGCGCAGGACCGGCCCCACGATCACCGGGATGTTTTTCGCTTTGAGTTGGTCCGCCACTTTGTAGGCTTCGATGCCGCCTGAGATGATCGCCTTGAGCTTCATCTCGGTCACGAACGCGATTGCAGCCTTGAGGTCGCGCTCCAGGTTGACGTTTATCACTACCGGCATCTGCCCGCGGACAACCGGGATCAGTGCCTCGAGTTTCAAGTCAACGTTTTGTTTCGGAAGGCTCGTGTCCTTCCGCCTCGCGTCCATCGCGGCGCCGTAAGCCGCAGCGTCCCGCAAGATCTTTTTCAGGTTCTCAATTTGTTTTTCTTGCTCGCGGCGAAGCTCGGTGACCGAACGTTGCTGGCCGGCAGGTCCGAACTCCCCTCCGAACCCGCGGCCGCCACCCGCACCGGGCCAGTTTATATGCATCGCCGCGGGCGATTTCAAAACCATCTCCCGTGGAGTCCAGCCGTCGAGGTTTATGATTGCGCTTTGTCCCGCGATCAACCCCCCACGCGGCGCCGTCAGCGCCGTTGTGATCCCGTTCACGCGAGTCACCGCGATGTGTGAGCTGTCAGGACGAATCGCAACGTCAACGTGAATGTTGGCGTTGTTATCGCCGATTTCGGATACATCCACCGAGCCGGCCACTGAACCTATTTCGGTCAACCCAATCTCGGTGTCCGCGTCGATCAACCCGGGATAAACCGACAGCCCTTGCGCGTCGATTACCTTCGCGCCTGCCGGCAGCGACACGCCGGCCCCTACCGCCGCTATCTTTCCATTGGATATGACTACCGTACCGTTTTCAATAACAGGCCCCGTCACGGTGACGATTCGCGCGTTGCGAATTGCATAGGTCTCCGAACCTTGGGCCGAGACAAACCGCGCAGGTGAGCAGATCGCCGCAAAGAGAAGCGCGGCTGCGCAAGCAACTGTAGGAGTAAGAAATCTTTTAACCGTTTTCATCATTCAGCTCCGAATTGTCCGATAAGCTGCAGCTTGTCGGGGTCTCTATTCAAAGACACATCGACAAGCTAAAGCTTGTCGGACGTCTCATTTGGGCGAGGTTGAGGCTCCTCAGGTCTTTCGCCGCGTGGCCCGCGAGGCCCGCCACGCTGCTCGCGCTCACGCTTAATCAGGTCCGCCTTCTCACGCTTGAGCGCTTCACGCTGCTTGAGGTCTTCATTTCGATCAAAGTAGACCTCGCCTTCGATAATCGTCAGCTCCGGCACCGTGTACACCGAGAACGGATGCTGGCTGAAGATCACAAGGTCGGCATCCTTGCCAACATCAATCGAGCCCGTGCGCTTGTCTATGCCAAGCTGAATCGCCGGATTGAGCGTGACCATCCGTAGCGCTTCTTCTTCGCTCACGCCGCCGTACTTCATCGCCTTCGCCGCTTCCAGGTAGAGCCTGCGCGCAAGCTCATCCGAATCCGAGTTCATTGAAACGATCACTCCGCGTGAGGCCATCAACGCGGCGTTGTAAGGTATCGCGTCGTAAGCTTCGAGCTTGTAGGCCCACCAATCGGAAAAAGTCGAGCCGCCGGTCTTATGCGCGGCCATCTCTTTTGCGACTTTGTAACCTTCAAGCACGTGTTGAAGCGTCTGGACGTGGAAGCCCAACTCGTCGCTGAGATTGAGAAGCATCAATATCTCGTCGTCGCGATAGCAGTGCGAGTGCACCATTCGCTTGCCTTCAAGAATTTCTACCAGTGCGTCCATCGTTAGATCGCGTCGTGGGGGAATGGCATTCTTATCTGTGGCTTTCTTAGCTTCGTATTCGTGCCACACGCGCATGTAGTCTTTCGCCTGGATGAACGCCTCGCGAATTGTTTCTTCGACGCCCATCCGAGTCGCTGGATAGCGACGCGCAGTACCGGCCGGAAGCCCCTGACTATTCGAGCGTTTTGGGTTCTCTCCGAGCGCGAACTTAATCCCTTGCGGCGCGTCCGGAATTATCCACTGATCGACCGGCTTGCCGATCTTCCATTTGACTACCGCGTTCTGCCCGCCGATCGAGTTCGCCGACCCGTGCAAAACGTTTGCAGCCGTCGTGCCGCCCGCAAGCTCGCGGTAGATGCTCGGGCTGTAGGGATCGATCACATCGCGAATGCGAACCATCGCGGTCACCGAAAGCGAGCCTTCGTTGACGTTGCCTTCGACACCAGTGTGCGAGTGACAGTCGATGATGCCAGGCGTGACGTATTTGCCTGTGGCGTCGATGACGCGAGCGTTGGGGTCGCGAGCTTTGACGTTCGGGCCGACCTCGACGATCTTTCCATCGCGAATCAAGATCGAGCCATTGTTGATGGTCCCGTGCGATGCGGTAAGGATCGTGCCGTTCCTAATTAGCGTTTCACTCGGCGCAGTGACGGCGACCGCAGAACCGGCTCCAGCAGTCAGTTTCGCGTTACCGCCAGTTTGCGCAAAGGCTGAAGCGGTCAGCGCTGATGTCAGCAGCATCGACAGAATCGGTTTGATCTTTTTCATCGTTTCCTCCAGTTAGTTCAGCGCGCACGTCGTGACGAATTCATTCGTTTATCTCACCATCCGGAACGAATGAATTCGTTACTACCTGCTTAATCCGCAATCATCTTGGCCTGTTGCCGGTGAAATCAAACGATCCCATCGCGCCCATCGCAATGGAGCCGCGAATTGAGTCGCCTTCGATTGTTCCGGTCAATACGGCGTCGACCGATTGGCCGCCCGCATCGATAGTCGCAGTCAGCCGAATCTGATTTCCTGTCACGCGCCCGCTCTTGATTGCGACGTTCCCCATATGCGAGCTCAACGTGCCGGTAATCTGGTCACCTTCCTTCGCCAAGGTCAACTGAGCACTTATTTCTTCTTGCGGCGTTTGGACGACGAGCGACCAATTTCCAGACGGATCAACCGACGGACCGGTGGGCGCGCCCGGACGGCCTCCGCCCATTCCGCCACGCATCGGGGCCGCCTCGGGTTTCTTCAATTCAATCTCGGCGCCGTCGATGAACACGTGCTTGACCTTGGCATCTTTCGCCAGAAGATCTCCGCTGGTGACTACAAGGTTGGCAATCTTGCCGACTTCGATCGTGCCGAGCTGGTCCGCTGCGCCAAGAATCTCAGCGGCGTTGATTGTCAGAGCCCGCAGAGCTTGATCTTTCGACAGCCCGTTCTCGACCGCTTTCTGAACATTCGCGATAAAATCTTGAGGTCTAAGCGAACCGGATGTGAAGGCGAACTTCACGCCCGCCTGCGCCAGCTTTGCGGCGCCTTTCGGAGCTTCAGCACGCTGCCGCAACACTCGCAAGGTCTCATCTTCGTCGTCGGGTAGATCTGCCGCACGCTTTGGAAAATCAACAGAAAGAATCACTGGCACATTCTTGGCTTTGAGCACGTCCGCGACTCGGTAGCCGTACAACGCCCCGGCGATGATAGGCTTGAGCTTAAACTCATCGGCAATCATCAACGCGCGTCGTATGTCCAAATCGGTGTTTGCCACAAACAGCACGGGCAAATCGCCTTTCAGCGCAGGCTGAAGCGCCGCGAGTTTCTTCTCATGCTCGGGCCTGGCGACGCCGCGTTTGACTCGGCTATAGCGTTCAACTTCATCGCGGTAATGAATCGCGTCATAGAACGTCTGGCGAATATAGGCTACGGTACCCATCAGTGAACTGGGATAGCCGCCGCCAAAGCCTCCGCCCGCGCTGAACTGAACGGTCAAGGCAACAGGTGACCGCAGCACCAGCTTTGAAGCGTCTTCACCGGCCAGGTTGATCAGCGCGCTCTGACCGGCGAAGATTCCCTGACGAGGACTGCTGAGCGCCGACGTTACCCCGACCGACCGAGCGTCTTCTAATGCTGCGCCTGGCTTCACTTGATCAGCAGCGGCAAGCGATGGGTCGCCAAGCCGAGCTTCAGGCGAAGGCTGAGCCCCTGCGGCCGCTGCGGCTATGGCAGCCTGTCGTCCGCCGCCGCCAGTTGGAGTTTGAGCCTGCGCCGGCGCGGCAAGTCCGAGGCTCGTGTAGCCGTCGATGAGCCCGGGATAAACCGTCGTTCCGGCGCCGTCTATCACTCGCGCGTCGGCGGGGATCCTTACGCTCTCACCGACATCGGTGATCAAGCCTCGTCGAAAAACGACCGTTCCCTTAGCGATCGTCTTGCCTGTCCCGGTCACGATTTGAGCATCTTTGATTGCGAAAGTGTCCGGCGCATCGAGTCGAGCGTTCGGCGCGATCGTCAACGCGATAACGGCTGCCGTTAACAACGCGAGAGTCAGAATTACGCGTTTCGAATCTACGCCAGGCGCACGAAATATTGCTGCCATTGCGGTGGCCTCCTGAATAATGGTTGGCTAAATTAAGCGGTTGATAGAGAGCCTTATCGTACAGAGCTCCACTGGCTCGCATAATCTATAGCAAACGAGGTGAGCGCGCAAGTGGGATTAGAACCGAGGAATATGTTGCAAATTTATTGACAAGCTTATTAACTAGTAGACCTCAACACCGAGATATGCTATGGTTACGTCGATGCGATTGCGTGTGAGTCGCAGCCCCCGGTTGGTCAATACACCTGAAGCGCAAGTGAGTGGCCTCGAGGCTTCGAAATTGTGCACCACGGGGACGTTGCAACTCCGAACGCAGGACACGCATCGGACGCACAGATTACAGTTAGGGATGGAACTTGGCATGGCTCTCCCCTCGCACCGCACGCTCAAACCATTTGCAGCATTCATCGCGCTGATTCTCGCTTTCTCTCTCACTTGGGTCGAGGCCGCGAGTGCCAGCCCTAAGGCGAGAAGATCTGTAGTCAGGTCCACCAGAAGATCTGTGGTCAGGTCCACCAGAAGAGGCGGAGGAAGTAAAGCCCGCATAGCGTCACGGCGCGGAGGCTCGCGAGCGTCAACGCGAGCGCGCTACTCAAGAGGAGGCCGCGGCGTATACGTTCGCGTACGGGGACGTCATGGGCGCATGCGTTGGCGGCGAGTGGTGGCCGTGAGCACTCACGGTGTTGGCGTCCATAATTTTCTGAGCGACTCGTGGGCCCAGGCTCAAGGCTCTACAGCGAAGGCCGCTAGCTCGGGGGAATCAGTCGCAGCGGCGAACGCTTCTTCAACAGCCGTGGAGTCCAAGCCGGGAGTTGATCTCTCGGCGCCGACAAACGGGGATGCGTCACGCCCGCGACTCGTGGGCGCCGCCGGGCCCGAGCGAGTTCCGGTTAACCCGCTCGTAACGGCTTATGCAGACAGCCTCGCGGCATTCGGCTTCAGCGCTGAGAACCAGGGCTTCATCGTTTCGACTCTTAAAGGCGAGGTGCTCGCCGAACACAACGCGGACCGGCTGTACAACCCCGCATCGGTAACTAAGATCGCAACATCGCTAACCGCAATATCGCGGCTCGGTCCTGATTTCAAATTCAGAACTTCTTTGTACACCGACGGCACGCTCGATCCATCGACGGGCGTCTTGCACGGATCGTTGTACGTGATAGGCAGCGGTGATCCGGCGCTCTTCTCGGAGAACGCCATGATGATCGCCGATAAGATGAATCGAAGCGGCATCCGTGAAGTGGACGGCAATCTCGTGGCCCTGGGCCAGTTCTACTTCAACTTTTCCGCAAACCGAGAGGCGTCGGCGAAAGCTTTCCGCGCTGCGCTTACGCCTGAGACCTGGAACGCTCAAGTGAAAGCGTCATATTCGAAATTTCTTGCGATCCGCGCGGCAGAGGATCGTATGGGCGACGCCGCAACTGCGAACCAGGCTCCCACGCCTTCGGGACCTCCCTCGCTGAGGATCACCGGGCAAACGATCACCGATCCCGCGGTGAACACAGCAAAGCTTGCGCCGCTAGCTGTGCACACTTCGCTTCCATTGGTGCGAACGTTGAAAGGGCTGAACGATTTTTCAAACAACTGGATGGCGACCGTTATCGGCAACCTGGTCGGCGGGCCAGACGCAGTCGAGCGGTTTCTGAAGATAGAGCTGGGCTTTAAGGAAGACGAAGTCCGTTTTGCGACTTCATCGGGGCTCGGGGCCAACGCTATTTCGCCGCGCGGCACGATCAATATGCTTCGCAAGCTGATCACCTACCTTGAAGGCAAGGGCCTCGGTCTTGAAGACATCCTTCCGATCGCCGGTGTCGACGCAGGCACGCTCGAGAAGCGGTTCACAGATGCGTTCCGCGGATCGGTCGTCGGAAAGACCGGAACCCTGAACAGCGTCAGCGCGCTGGCGGGAGTTGCGTACACCCGCGGAAGAGGTCCGCTGCTGTTTGTGATCTATAATCACGGTGGTTCGGCTCACCGTTTCCGCTCTGCTCAAGACGAGACGATAAAGAAGCTCATCACGATTTATGGCGGACCCGCGCCGGTTCGTTACACCACTGCGAACGGGGAGCGCGTTTCTCAGCGGCTGACTGAACAAGCCGCCTCGCGTGGCTCCTCCAACCAAAGGTAAATCGCTTATGTTCCGCTCTGAATTGTCAAGATCCCAAAAGGCGTTGCTTGCTTGGAGCGCTGGGTTTCTGCTCCTTGCGGAAGCGGTGAAGCGTCTGCGTATTGAAGGTAGGGCCGCGACGATTATAGGACTCATCGAGCTTCTGCTTGCTATCGCGACCGGCGTAGCGTTCGGTTGGGCGACAACTGCTAATAGCGAATAACTGGTTAATCTTCCGATCTCCTTCTGTCTATCCGCCCTTCCCTTGGAGCGCAGGCCGCCCGCCTGCCTCTCTCGCGGCAATTTGTGGAACGGCACGGGGCAGCCGGGCCGCCTGCGCTTCAAAGGCTGACTACCGTCGGCTTAAGCCCCGGTGGTATTATCGCCCTGAGCGATGCTTGTCCAAGATCTGAAAGTTGGATTGATCGGCGGCACAGGAGACGAAGGCCGCGGGCTGGCGCTCCGGTTTGCAATCGCAGGAGCGCAAGTTACCATCGGATCGCGCTCAGCCGAACGCGCTCGAGAGACCGCCGATGAATTGAATCGGCTCCTCAACGCTCGCGCTAAGGGGGCCATCCTACACGCCGAGAACCGAGACGCCATCGCCGGTTCAGAGATCGTTCTGCTTACCGTGCCCTTCAAGCACGCGGCTTCCACGCTCGAGACTCACCACGACGATTTTAGAACGGGTTCGATTCTAGTAGATATAACAGTCCCAGTCTCGTTCGAACAGGGTCGCGCAACTTACGTCGAGTTGCCCGAAGGCTCGGCGAGCGAACATCTTCAAGCTCGGTTGCCGAAAGGTATTGCACTGGCAGCGGCATTCAAGACCGAGCCCGCGCATTTGCTCGCCGAAATCGATGAGCCGCTCGACTGCGATTCATTCGTCGCCAGCAATTCGAAGGAAGCGAAAGCGAGAATTATGGAAGCGATAGGTTTCATCGAGGGCTTGCGAGCAGTCGACGCGGGCGCGCTCGAAAGCGCCCGAGTTCTCGAGCGAATGACGGTGCTCGCGATCGGCATCAATCGTCGTTACAAGATCAAGACCGCACGTTATCGCGTTGTTGGATTGTAGGGGCGCGCATCTGTGGCCACCCCTCCGTCAGTAGCTTTCCATTGGATTCAAAGAGGGGGCCACAGAGGGCGCCCCTACATGCATTATGAAAGTAACTGCACTGGCCGGCGGGATCGGCGCTTCGAAATTGCTGCTCGGACTCGCCGCCGCGATGCCTCCCGAAGACATCACCGTAATCGCCAACACCGGCGACGACATCGAGTTGTTTGGGCTGCGCATTTGCCCGGACATTGATACGGTCACCTACACGCTTGCCGGTGTCATCAACGAGGACACTGGCTGGGGCTTGAAGGGCGATACGTTCGAATGCCTGCGATGGCTCGAGCGCTACCGCGAGGCTTGCTGGTTCAACCTCGGGGATCGCGACCTTGCCACGCACATCTTCAGGAGCAATCAACTCCGAAACGGCTTTGCGCTCAGCGAAGTCACGGATCAGATTCGACGCGCGCTTGGAGTTCGCTCGACGATACTACCGATGACCGACTCCTACACTCCGACTCGAGTGGTGACCGACGAAGGCGAGATGCACATTCAAGAATACTTCGTGCGGCGGAGGTGTGAACCGCGAGTTCACAAGATCGGCTATGACAATATCGAGTCTGCCGAACTGCCCGCGGGCGCCCGCAACGCGATCCTAGGCGCCGACGCTGTGATCGTTTGTCCCAGCAATCCGTTCATCAGCATCGGTCCGATCCTGGCAGTGCCCGGCGTTCGAGAAATGCTGCGCGTGACGCGAGCTCGGGTCATCGCGATCACCCCGATCGTCGGCGGGCGCGCGCTGAAGGGTCCAGCCGCTGAAATGCTGCGTGATCTCGGCCACGAAGTTTCGGCACGCTCGGTCGCAGCGATGTATCAGGACTTCGCCGACGTGTTCGTGCTGGATAATGCAGACGCGGCGATTGAGGCTGACATCGCATCGCTGGGAGTTCACACCATCGTCGCCGATACAGTTATGAATACGCTGGAAGACAAGCGACAACTCGCCCAGGTGGTACTCAGTTGCTGCGCATCGGTCGAATCCGTCGGAGGATGAGGAACGTCAATTAGAACGCAAATCGGGACAACCGAAGATGCCGGATCTCAAGAAAGAATTCATCAAAGCGGCCAAGTCGGGCGACATCGAGAAGATCAAATTTCTGCTCGGCGCAGACGCGGAGTTGATTCACGCGCGCGACAAGGATGGTTCTACCGCATTGCACTGCGCTGTGTGGAAAGGCCACGAAGATATAGTGGCGTTGCTGTTGAAATCCGGGGCCGAGGTCAACGCCCACAACAGCAACGAGCATTGGGGAACGACGCCGCTACACGCGGCAGCGCACGCGAATCAGGCCGCAATTGCGCAACTGTTGATCGCGCACGGCGCTGATCTAAACGCGCGTGACATGCTCGGCAAGACACCGTTGCATCACACGACATTTCACAAAGCGAAGGCGGTGGCCAAAATACTCCAGAGCCACGGAGCAGAGTGAGTCTTGAGGGATTGGTCCTCGACTGTAGCTCGCTAGTTTATGAACGCGCTGTTGATTCCAATCAAAGACCCCGCGAATGCGAAGTCTCGTCTAGCCAGTCTGCTGTCAGCCGACGAGCGACGACGGCTCGCGTGGGCGATGTTCGAAGACGTGAGCCGGGCAGTCGCGGCCGCCCGAACACCCGACCGAGTCGTGATGGTGACGAGCTACCAACCTGCGGTCGAGCGCGCGCGCGCTTTGGGATGGGAAGTGCTCGTCGAAGATTTCCAGGTCTCGGAGAGCGCGTCAGTCGATTGGGCGTCAAGGGTGTTGGCCGAACGCGGCTTCAACAAGGTGATGAGACTTCCGGCCGACATTCCGCTGGTCCGAGCCGAAGATATCGACGCGCTGTTGTCGCTTCGACTAGCGAAGCCGGGCGCGCTTCTCGTTCCGTCGTTGGACGGAAGTGGAACAAACGCGATCATCCGCAAGCCACCGACTCTGTTTCCGTCACGGTTCGGACCGAACTCGCTTGAGTTGCATAAAACCGAAGCTGCAAGCGTCGGCGCCGAGTGCGTGATTGTGAATAACTCTCGAGTTGCGTTGGATATTGACGAGCCAGGGGACTTGGACGCGCTGCTGGAGTGCGGCCCGAGCACGGCGAGTGTTCGCGCCGTCATTGAAATGAGAATCCTCGATAGGATCGAGACACCCTTGCGCAAAGACACCAAAGCATCGCAAGGCACACAAAGACCGTGAGCGTTCCAATGATTCAAATCATCGGCGTGACTGGGATGCCTGAAGTAAGAGAAGGCGACGATGTGGCATCGCTCATCGTCGAAGCCGCGCGCGTAGCCGAAATCGGAATCGTCGATCGCGATGTGGTGGTGGTAGCGCAGAAGATCATCTCGAAAGCCGAAGGTCGCATTGTAAGACTCGATTCGGTTGAGCCTTCGCCTCGGGCACGCGAGTGGGCCGTCGCTTACGACAAAGACCCCCGCGTCGTGGAAGTCGTCCTGCGCGAGTCGAAGCGGATCGTTCGCATGGAGCGCGGCGTTCTGATCTCAGAGACCGAACAGGGCTTCGTATGCGCGAACGCAGGCGTGGATACTTCCAATGTCGAAGGGGGAACAGTGACGCTGTTGCCGAAAGATCCAGACGCGTCAGCTGGGCAGATTCACTCGTCACTTGAAAGATCCGTCGGCGTCGAGCTCGCTGTGATCGTCTCAGATACGTTCGGCCGTCCGTGGCGGGAAGGGCTGGTTAACGTGGCGCTTGGAGTTTCGGGAATTGCTCCGCTGCTAGATTATCGAGGCCAGAAGGATTCTCACGGTCGGCGGTTGAAAGTCACCGTGATGGCTATCGCGGATGAGCTGGCATCGGCCGCAGAGTTGGTAATGAAGAAGAGCTCGGGAATACCAGTGGCCATCATTCGCGGGTTTGACTACAACACGAGCGAGGCGACAGGCCGCGAGTTGATCCGCGCGACGGAGCTCGATTTGTTTCGGTGATCGCGCTTCTGTGATAGAATCGTCGGTCTTCCAGGTTTTACGGATCTCAATCCGGAGGTGAGGCAATGTTCACACGGAGAAACTTCCTGAGATCGATCAGCAGTGCCGCTGCGATAGCAGGGCTCGCTTCATTCCGCGAAGGCGGCGTTGAGCGAATCCTCGCCGCGTCGCGAATGGCTGGCGGCATGTCACCCGACAAAATCGCCGCCGATGAAGACTACTGGCGAGAGATTCAGCAAGCTTTCACCGTCGATCGCTCGCTGATCAATCTGAACAATGGCGGCGTCAGCCCTTCGCCTCGCATCGTTCAGGACGCGATGCGGCGCTATCTCGAATACTCCAACCAGGCGCCGACCATCACGATGTGGCAGGTGCTCGAACCGGAAATCGAGGGCGTCAGGCGAAGATTGGCAGCCGCGTTCGGCTGCGACTCCGAGGAGATGGCGATCACTCGAAACGCGAGCGAGGCTCTCGAGATATGCATCTTCGGACTCGACCTCAAGCCGGGCGACGAGGTGCTCACCACTAATCAAGATTACGGTCGGATGCTCACGTCATGGCGGCAACGCGAGCGGCGCGACGGCATAAAAATAAAGTACATTTCGTTCCCGGTTCCGCCGCCCTCGATGGACGATCTGTACGAGCGATTCGAACGGGCCGTCACGCCTCGGACGAAAGCCATACTCGTGTGTCACATGACCAACCTGACCGGCCAGATCTTCCCGATCAAGCGCATCTGCCAGATGGGCCGCAAGCGCGGCATCGAAGTGATCGTCGATGGCGCGCACGCCTTTGCGCATTTTCCGTTCAAGCACTCGGATCTGGATTGCGATTACTATGGAACGAGCTTGCACAAATGGCTGCTGGCGCCGCACGGAACAGGTTTTCTCTATGTTCGAAAATCGAAGATCGGAAACCTGTGGCCGCTGATGGCTGCTGAGAAGAAACAAGACAACGACATTCGCAAGTTCGAAGAGATTGGCACACATCCGGCGGCTAATCACAACGCCATCGCCGAGGCGTTGACTTTTCAGGAAGGCATAGGCATCGAGCGAAAAGCTGCGCGGCTGCGTTTCTTGAAGGATCGATGGGCGCGACGGCTGGAACAGGTGAAGGGGGTTCGAATCCTGACGTCGTACGATCCTCAGCAGTCGTGCGGCCTGGCCAATTTCAGCGTCGAAGGCGTCGAACCCGCCAAGCTAGTCAGTCATTTGTGGGAGCGCTATCGAATCATCGTCACACCGATCAAGCACGAAGAATTCAAGGGCATCAGAGTCACGCCGAACGTCTATACGACTCTCTCCGAGATTGACATGTTCTGCGACGCAGTAGAAAAGACGCTTCACTCCGGACTTGCGGCCTGATGTTCGTAGTCCCGCCTTCAGGCGGAAGTTTGTAACATCACTATTCCGTCCAACGGATACGAGCTTCCGCCTAAAGGGCGGGACTACGAACATCGTGCTTATGCTCACTTCCGCCGAGACAAGAGTTGTCGTAGCAGTCGACGAACTCGCCCACGAGATGGTCGAGTGGCTCCGCGCATTCGTCCGCATCCCCACCATCAACCCGCCCGGCGAGAACTACCGTGACGCTGCGCAGTTCATCGGCGACAAGCTGAAACAATTTGGTTACGAGATCAATTACATTGAAGCGACAGGCCGGCCCGAATGCACGCCCGAACATCCCCGCGTCAACGTCATCGGTCACCTTCACGGCGCGAGCCTTCACCCGACGCTTCATTTCAATGGACACACAGATGTCGTGCCGCCCGGAGCGGGATGGACTCTCGATCCATTCGCAGGCGAGCGGCGAAACGGACGAATCTATGGTCGCGGCGTGACGGATCAAAAAGCGGGCATCGCTGCATCGATCTTCGCAGTCGAGGCCATTCGCCGGGCAGGCGTGCAGCTCAACGGGTCAATTGAACAAAGCGCGACAGTCGACGAAGAGAGCGGCGGGTTTTCAGGCGTAGCTTACCTGGCAGAACATGGCTATGTTCGGCCCGATCTGGTTGATTACGTGATAATCACAGAGCCGCTCGATTACGATCGGATCTGTCTCGGTCATCGCGGCGTCTATTGGTTTGAACTCCTGATGCATGGTCGAATCGCTCACGGCAGTATGCCGTTTCTTGGGGTCAGCGCGATTGATCGCATGGCCAGGTTGATCGAGAAGATCGAGCGCGAGCTGAAGCCGAAGCTCGCAGCGCGTCGAACCAAGATGCCCATCGAACCGGATGCCGCGCGCGCCGCAACGATCAACGTTAATTCGATCTTCGGCGGTCAAGCGCTTAACGATCCTCAAACGCCTTGCGTTGCCGATCTATGCCGAGCGGTATTCGACCGACGCTTTCTTATCGAAGAAAACCTCCACGACGTGCGCGAAGAACTCGTCGAATTAATCGAGGAGTTGCGTGAACAAGACGCTGAGCTTCAATATGAGTTGAAGGATTTGATGGTGGTCCATCCGACGATGACCGCGCCTAACTCACAGCTTGTGAAAACGATGAGCGACGCTGTTCGCGAAACGGTAGGCCGCGAGCCGCCCTTGATCGCAAGCCCCGGCACTTACGATCAGAAACACTTCTCCCGGATCGCGGGCATCGAACAATGCATCGCGTACGGGCCGGGGATTTTGAAGATGGCGCATCAGCCGGATGAGTATTGCGAGATCGAGCATCTGGTGTCGGCTTGCAAAGCGATGGCCGTTGGGGCTATGAGACTACTTGGAGTTGAATAGACCGCGGATGAAACGGATTAGACTGATTGCTACCGGTCTGATCCGCTCCAGTCTGTCTGATCTGTGCCATCCGTGGCCTGCTCCTAATCTCGATACTTATGAGTTCAAACCGGCGCGACAACTCGTTACCGCTCAAACCCACGCGCCGAGAGATAATTCGCGCGGGGCTTGCTGCTGGCGGTTTAGGCTTGGTGCATTATCACAGTTTTTCCAGCGCTACCGAAGCGAACTCTTCAGGCGCAATCGCCGATGTAGCCGGAATCAAAGTTGGTCACTTCACCGACACTCGGAGGCCAACAGGCTGCACCGTTATCCTCGCTGAAGAAGGCGCAGTCGCAGGCGTTGACGTTCGCGGCGCCGCGCCGGGTACTCGCGAGACGGATTTGCTCAATCCGATCAACAGTGTTCAACAAGTTCACGCGATTATGCTCTCGGGCGGCAGCGCGTTTGGACTCGACACTGCAACAGGAGCAATGCGTTATCTTGAAGAACGCGGCATCGGGTTTAACGTTGGCGTTGCTCGTGTGCCGATCATCCCGGCGGCGATTCTGTTCGATCTCGGCGTGGGTGATTCAAAGATCAGGCCAGATGCCGAAGCTGGCTACAAAGCATGTAAAGCGGCTACGACCACGGCTCCTGCTGAAGGCAATGTCGGCGCAGGTGCGGGCGCAACCGTGGGGAAACTTTTTGGCATTTCTCGCGCGATGAAGAGCGGAATCGGAACATCAGCAATCAAGCTCGAAAGAATCACTGTCGGCGCGATCGTCGCGGTCAACGCAGTTGGCGACGTTTTCGATCCGGCAACCGGGAAAATCATCGCTGGCGCGAGAACCAAGGACGGCAAGTCGCTCGTGAACACTATGGCGGCGCTGCTTCGCGGCGAGCCGATCCCAACGCTGCTCGCAGGAACGGCGACAACGATTGGTGTCGTGGCGACTGATGTCGTTCTTGCAAAGTCGCAGGCTTCAAAGGTCGCTCAGATGGCTCACGACGGATTGGCTCGAACGATCAATCCTGTTCACACGGCTTACGATGGCGACACGATCTTCGCGCTGGCGACCGGTAAGTCTTCGAAGCCGGCTAACGTGACCTTGATTGGAGCGCTCGCCGCGGAAGCGATGGCTCAAGCAGTTGTGAGAGCGGTGAAGGCCGCTCGCGGCGTCGCTGGTTTCCCAAGCACCGCGGATCTTCAGCGCTGAAAGCTTCCTCACGTCTTTGCGTCGTCGCGTCCTTGCGTTAAATTCTTTTCTCGCGCAAAGACGCGAAGCCGGAAAGAACGCAAAGCCGATGACCTTCCTTTTTGTCCTCACCACCTACGCAGTGCTAATGGTCGCCCTCGGCATAGTGGTATCGCGACGAGTACGAGCCTCAAGCGATTTCTTCGTTGCAGGTCGGGGCCTAGGCGCGGGGCTGATCTTCTCGACCTTGCTCGCGGCGAACATCGGCGCCGGATCGACCGTGGGCGCAGCGGGGCTTGGCTATCGCGATGGGATGTCAGCCTGGTGGTGGGTTGGGTCGGCGGGAATCGGCTCGGTCATACTCGCGCTCACCGTAGGTCCGAGGATCTGGCGCGTGGCGAAGGAGCACAATCTCTACACCGTCGGCGATTACCTGGAGTTTCGGTACGACCGCAACGTGCGCGGGCTTGTGGCTTTGCTTTTGTGGTTGGGCTCGCTTTCGATTCTCGCGGGTCAATTGATCGCAGTCTCATGGATACTAGGCGTCGTCGCCGGGACTGGCAAGGCCATCGGGTGCTTGATTGCGGCAGCGGTCGTTACCACTTATTTCGCGCTAGGCGGTCTGCACGCAGCGGCGCGAGTGAACGTGCTGCAGTTGACCGTGAAGCTCGTTGGCTTCATCATCGCGCTGTTTTATCTGTTGAATGCCGGAGGCTGGCTGACTGCATTGAAAGGGTCCGTGACTCCCGCGGTCGGACCCGAACAAGTTGATGCTTACTTCGGTCTCGCAGGCAAAGGCTGGTCCGCAGCGCTCAATTATCTCGCGATACTCGGACCGTCATTCATCGTATCGCCGGGGATATTGCAAAAGATTTTCGGGGCGCGCGATGAAAGAGCCGTGCGAATCGGAGTCGGCGCGAACGCCCTTGGTCTGCTTGCGTACGCAGTTGTGCCAGTGCTGATGGGAATCATCGCGCGAAGCCGCTATCCTTCGTTGTCAAACCACGAGCTTGCGCTTCCGACGTTGCTAACCGGGGCGCTGCCGCTGTGGATGGGCGCGCTGCTACTGGGCGCGATTTTTTCCGCTGAGCTGAGCGCCTCGGACGCCGTGTTGTTCATGCTGAGCACGTCTCTGAGCAAAGACCTGTACAAAACTTTCATCAACCGGGAAGCAACTGACGACCGGTTGATTCGAGTCGCGAGGGTCTCGGCAATAGTGTGCGGAGCGATGGGCGCGATCTTGGGAATCTTATTGCCGACGGTGATCTCAGCATTGAAGATCTTCTACACGCTGCTGTCGGCTGCGCTGTTGCTACCGATCGTTTTCGGCTTATACACGAAGGGCATGAGCGCGCGGACTGCAACGCTGACAATGCTGGCTTCTGTTGTCGTCACGTTCGCGGTGGAAGTTATCTCCAGCGGACAAGGGCTACTCGGAATGCCATCGCTAGTCGTTGGCGTAGCCGCTGGCGTTGGCGTGATGCTGATCTCGCAGCCTCTAACTAAGCAGTCGGGTTAGACGGAATACCGTGGCGCAGTCCGGCGGCTTCGCATAATATTAATGAAACAGTTCCTTGATGGAAACCTATTTCAGAACAACTTCATACGCGTTGGTGACCACGGCGTTTCTAGCGATAACGCTGACCGGCGAACTTGACGCCGTATCAATCGCGCTCTATTCGATCGCGGTGGCAGTCTGCTTCTATCGTGATGCCCGGGCAGTCAAGCGTCTTCGGTTGCGTGAGTGGATGTGGCGCGCGATCAGCATCGCTTATGTGCCTTTCGTTTTCGTGGACGCGGCGTTCATCAGCAATCGCCTGCTCGCGCTTGTTCATATGACGCTGTTTGTTTCGGCGGCGAAGCTCCTGCAGAACAAGCGCGACCGCGATTGGGTTTTCCTTTACTTGATCGCATTTTTTCAGATGCTGTTGGCTGCCGGCCTCACGTTCGATGCGATGTTTGTCGTCTCGCTGGCAAGCTTTCTTTTCTTCTTCATCTCTACGCTGGCTGCTTTTGAGATTCGCCGGGCGCGCCGCGAGATCGGCCATCGCGAGGATGAGACGGTTGCGCCGTTAAAACAACCTGTTCGGATCAAGTACTCCGCTAAAGAAAGATCGAAAGCCGAAAGGGGACTTGGTCGCGTGCGTTATCTTCTCGGAGCGTCGTTCGCCCAGATAGTAATCGTGGCGGTGCTCACGCTGCCCTTTTTCTTCTTGATCCCGAGGTTCGGAGGTGGAGGGGTCACGCGAAGCTTCGGCGAAGGAGAGTCGATCACTGGATTCTCAGATCGCGTCGAGCTCGGTCAAGGCGTCGCGACGATCAAGAAGAGTCCGCGAGTGGTGATGCGTGTTAAGTTGGATCGCACACCCCGACGCTATCTCCGATGGCGAGGCGTCGCGTTGGAAAATTACGACGGGCGAGTTTGGAGTGTGGTGAAGCACCAGCAAAGTGACGATCAGGGAATGCTGCGCGCCGGAGGTGAGGTGCGTGATAAAGACGGTCGCTTCTGGTACAGACACTCATTGCCTCCTAATCCGACGGGAGTGCCGGTTTCGATTCAGCACCACGTTCCGCACGATCAAGCCAACTTGATCTATCAAACAATCCTTCGCGAGCCCATCGATACGGAAACGCTGTTTGCCGCCCAGAAAGCGCTCTCATTGCACGGCCCAATGCCCTCCCTTTCTCAAGATATCTACACAGACGCTCTGTCAGCCGCAGGTCTGAAAGGGCGCACGGCCTACGCTGTGTCGTCGGACATAAGTGTTCCCACCGAACAAGAACTGCGCGCGGACTCGCCCGCCTTGTCGCCCGAAGAGATCAAGCGTTTCAACCTACAGCCACCGAATAAATTAGATCATCGCATTGTGCAGCTTGCTCACGAGATCACCCGGAACTCGCCAAACGCGTATGACAAAGTCCGGGCAATTGAGACCTATTTTAAGACTGGATTCCATTACACGCTTGACTTGAAATCCGCCGGCGACGATCCGCTGTCCGAGTTTCTGTTTGAAACTCGCGAGGGCCACTGCGAGTACTTCGCGACGGCGATGACCGTAATGCTGCGGACACTCGATATTCCTGCGCGCATCGTGAACGGGTTCCAGATGGGCGAGTACAACGAGCTAAACGGGATGTACACGGTGCGCGAGAGCGATGCTCACTCCTGGGTCGAGGCGTATTTCCCGCGCAGCGGCTCCTGGATTGAATTCGATCCAACGCCTGCGGCCGGCATCAACGACTACACGCAAGGCGGATTGCTCGGACACCTGAAAGGACAGTTGAGAAGGTACACAGACGCGTTGGAAGTGTTCTGGCTCAATTACATCGTTACGCTGGACAGCGACGAACAAGCTTCGATAATGGTCGACCTGCAACACCGATTGGTGAAGCTGAAGGACCGTTTGCTCGCCGATTATGTGGTTGCAAAGGTCTGGACGCGCAACCTGATAAACAAGCTGATCGTTGGTCGAAGTTGGGACGCCGGAGAGATGCTTAAGCTTTTAGTCGGCCTTACGGCTCTGGCTCTGTCATCGCTGTCGTTGTACATATTCGTCTCGCATCGCAAGCGCAAACGGCTTCCCCCGACCGGTTATGGGCCGTGGTGGCATCGGCTGTTCATCCTTCCAACCTGGCGACGTAAATTGGCGAGGCGGGACTACAGACAGTCGGCGGTGCTTTTCTATGAACAGATGCTTGCCACTGCTCGCCGCGCAGGGTTAGTCAAGCAATCACATCAGACGCCGATCGAGTTCGCCGCCGCTTCGGGACTTGCCCCAATTTGGGAGATAACAACTATGTACAATCAAGTCCGCTTCGGCGGCGCCGAGCTAAACGAGAGCGAGAGCAGCCGCGTGTCTGAGCTTCTTTTCGAGCTTAAGCGCAGTATTCGAAACCGGCGCGGTTCAGAGTTCATTCTTTAGGTTGCCGATCCAATACCGGCGCAAGCTGACGCTTGAACTCTGAGCTACCGATTACTACAAACATTCAACCACTACGTGGTTGCGGACAAGATGTCATTTTGTCCCACGCTCGCTAACTTCCGCCTGAAGGCGGTACTAGGAACTTGCGTGCCGTAACTACGGCCTGATCACATAATCGGGCCAGCACACATCCGGTCTTTCGTCGAAGCCAAAGATCCTCACTGCGCCAGACGTTGCACTGCTCGCAGCAAATTTCGGATCGAGGATCTTCGCTATCTGATCGCGCACGCCTTCAAGATGCACCCGAGTGGCTCGGTCGGTCGTCCTCGCAAGCGAGGCGGCGACGGACGCATTCAAGGCGTGAAGCTCGGCGCGATAAAAAGACCGCTCGTCTCCGCTTGTCACGAACAACCCGGCGAACGAGGCGGGTAAGCCGGCCGGCAACGTTTGCGGCGCGCCGTTTATCTTGTTGTTCGCAACATCGAGATAGGCTCGTTGCAGGTTGCGTCGATAAGCGTCGATTTTCACGCGCGGTGCACTGAGCTCGATCCAGACTCCTTTGCGAACATCGGCAAGGAAATCGACGGGTTGGTAGGCGCTATCGCCATCGACCGCCTGCTGCTCGACCAAGCGCGCGAATCGCGAGCTGGAAAGGAGATTGTTCAACACGCTGCTCTGGGCATTGCGTATTCGGTTGAGCGCGCCGATCGGCTCGATTCTCCTCAGCACATCCTTGTCTAAAGCCCAGGTTGGCGTCGCGAAGGCATTCTCGTTGAGGAACTTCACCGCCTCGGCTTGCCGAGCCTTCGAGACCGGAGTGAATCGCGCTCCGTCCTGACCAATGTGTTTCTGCTGGCTATCGAATCCCCCGACGATTGCAGCCACATGATTTACCTCCAGCGTCCACTGTCCGAGCATTCGCCCGTACAGCTCGCTGAGGTCGTCGTAAGGCTCACCTTTCTCAGTGGTGGTTGCCGTCAGAAGCATCTTAGCCACGCGCTGCAGATTCTTGATGCCAAGCGCGGTAGACTTAACGGCGTCAGCATCGCCGACCGCTTCGGTCAGCTCGCCCGGGTCGCTGCCGGCCGAGCCTTCGGTTGAGAATCGATACCACGGCGTCTTGTCTTGCTCGCGCGCCCACGAGTCGAGTGTCGCTTTCTCTTCATCGGGAGTGTGCGCGCTCGGGATGGGCTTGTAGCCCCAAGCGGTAGCCCACACGTCATAAGGTCCGATGCCCGGCACGAGATCGGCCGGATCAATCTTGTCTTCGGGTTGGGCCACGTAGTTGAAACGCGAGTAGTCCATCAGCGTGGCGACGTGACCCATCTTGTGCACCCACTCGCGGTCGCGAACTCTCTCTTGCGGATAAGTAGAGCTGGATTTCATGTTATGCTGAAACCCGAGCGTGTGTCCGACCTCGTGGGCGACAACGTATTCCAGAAGCGTGCCCATGAGATCGTCGGGCAGCGGTAGCCTTTGCGCCCGCGCATCCAGAGGTCCAACCTGCAAGAAATACCAGTCACGCTGAAGATTCATGATGTTGTGGTAGAACTGAATGTCCGAATCAAGAATCTCGCCGGTTCGCGGATCGTGAATGTGCGGCCCCGAAGCGTTCTCGATCGTCGAGGGTAGCCAGCGAATCACCGAGTAACGCGCGTCCTCGGCGCTGAAGTCGGGATCTTGCTCCGGAGTTGGCGCGAGCTTTGCGATGATCGCGTTCTTGAACCCCGCCGCCTCGAAGGCCTTCTGCCATTTCTCCACTCCGCGCTTCATGTAAGGAATCCATTTGGTGGGTGTCGCCGAATCTATCCAGTAGACGATCGGCTTCACCGGATCGGAGAGTTGCGCGTTTGGATCCTTTTTCTCCAGTCGCCAGCGAGTGATGTAGTGACGCTCGGGGGCTTTGTGCTCGTCGCGACCGTAATCCATTTGGCTCACGGAGAAGTAGCCGACGCGCTCGTCAAACAGCCGCGGCATCATAGGTTTCTCGGGCAGCCTGACCATGCTGTAATGCAGCACCACGGTCGCGCTTCCGGGATTCATGCCGCCGGCCGAGAACGGTGTGGGGGCAGTAGTTGTCAGTCCCGCCGGCGTTGGCATGCGGCTGTAGGTGTGCGAGGCTTCCGCCTCGATGTTCTCGGGATAAGGCGAGACTCGCTCGATGTACGAACGCGTAGGATCGAGCGTGCTCGCGTTGAGCCGCTGGCGAGCGCTGAACTCGAACACGTCGGTGTTGAACAAGCGCCCCACTTCGATCACCGCCGATTCATCCGGGCCCCAAGCAGCCACCGGGAAAGTCATTATGATCGCGTCGTTGTTCGCCGCGTGGACCGCTTGGGCGATTGGCTTTTTGGGATCGGCAACGACGCTGTAGTTGACATTGCGCAGATGGACTTTGGTTCCGTTGCGTTCCCAACGCACGACGCGATTGCCCAGGGCTTGTCCGCCGTAGCCGACTCCCAGAGTCGTTCTGGCGATTTGAGTTACCCAGAGAAATTCCTTGTTGAATTCGCTCTTGGGAATTTCGTAGTAATACTTGTCCTTCACCTGATGGACGGTGAACACGCCTTTCTTCGACTTGGCGTCTTTGGTGATCACCTTGTCGTAAGGTTGCGGTTCTTGCGTCGGCGGAGTAAAGCCGGGCCGCTGGGCAGCCGTCGGAGCAGGTTGCTCCTGCGGCGGCGGGTCCTGCGCGCTAACCCTGATCGCGGTAAACATCAGGCAAAGGCTCATCAACAAAAGTCTTGTAATCACCCTTCTCATTTCAGTATTCCTCCTGGCATGCATCTGTGGCGCGGTTTACAGTTTGTCACGCGGCCACCACTGATCCTGGCGAAGGCTATCACCTAAAGATTCTGATGTCTATGCCAATTGGTGAGTGTGTTAGTGATGAGGTGATCTCGCGCAGGCACGCGACCAGGAAGTCCTGTTATTAGCCCAACAGAATTGCATGCAACTCTTGCGGGCCGTGAACCCCGACCACCAAGGTCAGTTCTATATCCGCAGTTCGACTCGGCCCGGTGATGAAGGTAACCGCGCTGCTCGGGAACTTGTCACGATCGGTCGAGTCGCGCATAAGGGAGAACATGTCATCCAACCCTTCGATAACCTGCTCGGGTCTTATCAGAGCTATGTGTACTGACGGTAGAAGCGAGACCGACCGCGCCCGTCCTTCGCGCGACAACAAGACAAGGGTGCCGGTGTCGGCCAGCGCGTAGTCAACGCCTGACACGCCGATCCCGGCAGCAGCGGCGGTTTGGATAAATGCTTCGTCCGTACTTTCGGTTATGAACTCAATTCCTTCCTCTTTAAGGTGCGCTTGCAAATCTATTCCGTCCAGCAGGCGATCGGTCCATCCGATGATTGTAGTAGCTCGCCGCGCAGAAGCGATTTCCTCGATGTATTCGAGCGCCGCTTGCGCGCTTGCGGCTTTGTGAACGCGTCCTCCGACTTTCGTCAGCTCGGACTCGAACTGCGCAATCAAGGCAGGCCGTTTCTGCTCACAATCTCTTTTAACTTCAGTAGAGGATCGCCGGTTGGCGACACTGGTCGCTTCGAGTTTTGTATCCGACTTCAGAGCGCGCCGGATTCGTGCCAACGTTTCTTCTCTCGCATTTGAGCCGGCCACCAACTTACCTCGTTTGTTCTTCTCGCCACATCGCGCGAAATGATTTCCTTGCGACCGCCGGGAAGTCTCGGTTTCTTGTCCAGCCGCCAAAGGCAAATGGCAAACGCCTGAGTTTGCCGTCTCGCATCAACGGCCTCTGAAGAAATGCGGCCGACCTGAAGACAGAGTTGTAGAGAAAAGGTCGCTTCATCGCGAACGCCCAAAGCCTGATTGCTGCCCTCTCCAACAGGGGCGATCCAGCTTTGTGATTCTCGCCGCCCTCTGACCAATCACTCCTCAGCTTCAACAAGATTCGCGGGATGTCGATTCGCACCGGGCACGCCTCGCGACAAGCGCCGCACAGCGTGGAAGCGAAGGGCAGGTCTTTGGATTTTTCAAGCCCGGCGAGCGCCGGCGTCACAATCGAGCCGATCGGTCCCGAGTACACCGACCCATAAGCGTGGCCTCCGATCTTCTGGTACACCGGGCACACGTTCAGGCATGCCCCGCAGCGCAAACAATACAGCGACTCGCGCATCTCTTCGTCCGCCAGAATTCGCGAACGGCCGTTGTCCAGAATGACGAGGTGAAACTCCTCAGCGCCGTCGGCCTCACCCGCCCTCCGCGAGCCGGTGATAAACGACACGTAGCTCGACATCTTTTGTCCGGTCGCGCTTCGTGCAAGAATCTTGAGAAAAATGGCGAGGTCGTCGAATGACGGGATGACTTTTTCGATCCCCATCAACACGACGTGAATCCGTGGCAGTGTAGTGCTAAGCCTGATGTTGCCTTCGTTCTCAACGAGCACGATAGTGCCAGTTTCGGCGACTGCAAAGTTTGCCCCGGTGATCCCCATCTCAGCCGTGCAGAACTTCTCTCGCAGCCGCTGGCGGGCGACGACGGTCATCTCCTCTGCTTCTTTCAAGCCGCGTGCGTCGAGCTTTTCTGCGAACAGCTCGGAGATGTCGCCCTTTGACTTATGGATCGCAGGCGCGAGGATGTGCGAAGGCTTTTCGTGAGCGAGCTGCACTATGTATTCGCCAAGGTCCGTTTCGATGGCTTCGATGCCCGCGTGTTCGAGCGCTTCGTTAAGCTCGATCTCCTCGGTGACCATCGACTTGCTTTTGACGACCCGCTTCACGTTGTTCTTGCGCGCAAGATCGAGGATGATCGCGCGAGCATCCTCTCCGTGGCGCGCCCAGTGAACTTTGCCGCCCAGACGAACCACACTTTCTTCGAGCTGAAGCAGATAGGAGTCCAGGTAGTGGATCGCTTGTGCTTTGATCGCGCGGGCCTGGTCGCGGAGAGCTTCGCCGTCTTTCAATTCCGAAAACGCCACATTGCGCTTCAGGGTATAGTTGACGAGGACTCGAAGCCGGGCTTGGAGCTTCTCGTTTCCAACCGCGACCGCCGAGTCGTGAATGAATGTTTGAGATTGAACGTTCATAAGATGATCCGTGATGCGTGAAACGTGATTCGTGAAACGTGATTCGTGAAACGTGATTCGTGATTCGTGATTCGTTCGGGTCGTCAATCACGGATCACGCATCACGTTTCACGTTTCACGTTTCACGTTTCACGTTTCACGAATCACGCGTCCCGTTTAGCCAACAGCTCCGCTATGTGCATCGTCCTCGTCGCGATGCCTTGCCTGCTCAGCCCGCCAGCGATGTGCATCAGACAGCCCACGTCACTGGCAACTACGACATCGGCGCCGCTTTTTTTGATGCTGTTGATTTTTTCCTGAAGTATGCCACCCGAAATGTGCGGATACTTAATGGAAAACAACCCGCCGAACCCGCAGCACGCCTCGGCGTGCTCTAGCTGGACCAGCTCAATTCCTTTGACCGCTCTGAGCAGACGTTGAGGCTCGACTCTCACCTTAAGCTCACGCAGCAGATGACACGACTGATGCAGCGCGACCTTCCCACGATAACTCGCTCCTACGTCCTCAACGCCCATAACATTGACGACGAATTCAGAGAACTCGCGCGTCCGCGAGGCGAGCGACTCAGCGCGACCGTGCCACTCGGGATCGTTTTTGAAAAGCTCAGGGTAGAAGACCTTGACCATACTCGTGCACGACCCGGATGGCGCAACGACGTATTCGCTCTTCTCGAAGATCTCGATGAAGCGCTTGGCGAGCTCGCGGGCTTCCGAAGTGAAGCCGCTGTTGAATGCCGGCTGCCCGCAACAAGTTTGCTCGGATGGGAAATCGACTTCCACCCCCAATCTGCGCAGCACGCCGGTCATGCTCATCCCGACTTCCGGAAAGAACTGGTCGACCAAACACGTTATGAACAGCGAAGCTTTCATCTGTGGTTGCTCCCGCCGCGTGACGCTGTGCTCAGGTCGCGACGTTGCGCAGTACGGGGAGCGTAAGCGACCTCAGTACGGAGAGCGTCAGCGACCTGAGGATCAAACAAGAGCGGAAAGAACTGGCCGTTCATCGGCTCACCTTTTGCAATCGGCGGGACGCCCTCCAGCGGCGGCGTGTCAGAGGCGGATCTTACACCATCGCGGAAGACGTTAATGACCGCGGCTCGGCGCGGCAGGTCGGTCTTGTTTTCATATGAACCGTGAACCATCAACGGATGATGAAACGACGCCTCGCCTTTCTTCAGCTCGATTGCAACCGGCTTGAAGTCAGTCTTCTGCTCTTCGGTCAGCACTTGCTTGATCGCCTGCATATCACCCGCAAGTCCAGTTATCGGCAACAGACTCCAGCGGTGACTGCCCGGCACGTAATGCACGCAACCGTTGTCTCGCGTCGAATTGTCAAGCCCGATCCAGCACGATAGATGAGCCATCGGCGTAGTCCTGGTCCAATAAGAATAATCCTGATGCCAAGCCACGACGCCGCCGTGATGCGCGGGCTTGCAAAAGAGTTGATCGTGCCAGAAACGAACCGGCCCTTCAAGTAACTGCGACGCGGGCATGGTGAAAGCCGGGTTCCAAAGCAAGTCATGAAACGCAGGCGCGATCCGCCATGCCCCCAAGGCGTGAAACAACGTCGTTGACGGGTCGCGCGATTCATTCGAGTGATATTCGTAGAACAAATGGTTCGCTTCGTGTGAGGGATCCGATAACGCAACTAGCTCCTCGCGAAGCGCCTCGACTTGCTCATCGGTAAGCATTGGAATGCCGGCCACGTATCCATTGCGTCGGTAAAACTCAACCTGCTCGTCGCTCAGGCAGTGCGATATCCATTCCTCTGTCGAGCGCGGAAGTTTAAAGAGACTGGTGATGGGCTGATGTTGAGTTGAGAGATCCACATTCATCGAGCGAGTTCTTCAAGCCGAAATTGATCCTTGAGTAACTCATTGTAGCATCGACGTGGATGATGGAGACAATTCAAATGCGTGGATCGGTGGATCGCTCAATTGACCACAGTTACGAAGCACTCAGGCTCGTCGACTTGGATCTCTGTGGTCTTGGCTTCAATGGGGCTCGAAATCGCATCGGCAGTCTCCTCCCGTGGTTTCCAAC
>DASXSR010000282.1:0-15051 GCA_036505875.1 Blastocatellia bacterium
CGAATTCCACCGCCGCCGATGATCGCGACTTTGTGCCGGTCTTTCATCTCTCGATCAAACGCGTTGCCAGTTCTTCCTGCGTCGGGAACATTGCCAGACCACCCAAGCCACGCGTGGAGAGCGCCCCGCAAATGTTCGCCGTCTCAAGGCAGACTTGCGGTACCTCATCCCGCAGCCAGGCGGCAATGAATCCAGCGTCGAAGCAGTCCCCCGCTCCCGTAGTGTCGAGCGGCTGTACCGGATACGGCGCGCTTCTGAAAATCTCTCCCTCCCACAGCAGCGCTGACCCTTCGGCCCCGAGCTTGAGGGCCACCGCGCGCAATCCGGCTCGAGCGAACGCCCTCAGCATGGCTTCAGGCTCCGATTCGCCTGTCATCAATTGAGCCTCGCGCTCGTTGGGCAGAAATAGATCCAGCTCTTTGAGCGCGCGCCGACCAAGCGCATCGCTGAGCCACGCTTCGTGCCACCCGACATCCAGCGAGACGCGGCAGCCCGCCGAGTGCAGCGTGCGAACCAACTCAGCCATCGAATCCGTCTCCGGGGCGCAAGCCAGATGAACGTGACCGGCGCCCATCATCTCATCACGAGCCTGCTTATCGGTTAGCAGCTCGCCGATATCCTGGTTAGCTCCGCCGTAAGTAAAGAAGCCGCGATCCTCGGCGGTCGACACGCTCACGGTCAGCCCCGTTGGTTCGATGGCGTGATGCTGAATACAGCGTGCATCGACTCCGCAAGTCGTCAATCGTTCAATCAACCAGCGGCTGTCTTCGCTTCCCACCACCGCCAACAAAGCGGTTCTGAATCCCAGCCTGGCCAAGCCGCAGGCGGTAATTGCCGCGCCCCCGCCGACTTCGCGGCGCAACCATTGTGCAAAGGCTTCTTCGCCCGGTTTCGGCCAGGCGGGGAAGCCACTTAAAATCAAATCCACAAAGACATCGCCCAGCGCGATCACGTCCCACTGCTTGTTCGGTTTCATGGATGAACGGGCGCCGCCTCCTGGACAACGGGTTTCGCGAACGGCCACTCGGCCCGGTGGCGCGCCTGCCAAAGAAAGGCCGCGATGCCAATTACCATCAGACTAACTCCCAGCAAAATGTAATACGCCCCGTTAGTGCCCAGAATGTAGAGCCAGCCCGCAAAGGCGATGATGCTCGGCAGCGGGTAGAGCCACATCTTGAAGGGAAGATGGATGTCGGGCCGATAGCGCCGGATGAGCACTACGGCCAGAGCTTGCGCCATGTCACGCGCGATGATCTGGATCACAATCAGGGCCGTGATCAAGATCGCCAAATCGAACCAGCAGGCCAGAGCCGACGCAACGCCGAGGGTAACCAGCGAGAAAGACGGAAAATGCTTCTTCGGGTGCAAGCGCGCGAACGGCCTGAAGAAACGCCCGTCCGCAGCCGCTGCGTAGGGCACGCGCGAAGCGCCCAGCATGATAGCGAACAGCGACGCGAACGTCGTCCACAGAATGAGTAGCGTCATCACCACCGCCGCGCTGCTGCCACTCGAACGCTGGATTAAATCGGCTACGATGGCCTTGTTCGCTAACGTCCCCTCGGTTACCGCCTCGCGCCATGGCACGACGCCGATGATCGTGATGGTCATCGTCAGGTACATCGCGGCGACGATGAGGACCGACAGCAGCACGGCGCGCGGGATGACATAGCCGGGTCGCCGCACCTCGCCGCCGAAAAAGCAGACGTTGTTATATCCTCCGTAATCGTAGATCGCATTCAGACTCGCCATGCCAAGCCCGGCGAAGAACGGCCACGACAATTTGAAAGCGCCGGGCGGAAAGTCGAAGGCGAGGCGCGCTTGAAAGTTGCTCACCCCGGCCGCAATCACCCATACGACCGTGATCATCACTACGACCCACATCACGACTGACAGCCGGCCGACGGACTTGATGTCGCGGTAGAGCAGCGCCGTCACCGCCAGACACAGTCCGGCGGCGAGCAGCTTGCCCTGGCCCCGACTCATCGCGGGCCAGAGGTAGCGGGTGTAGTCGCTGAAGCCGACCGCGCCCGAAGCTATACCGAATGGCGTCGAACAGACCATTTGCCAGATGAACAGAAAACTCATAAGTCGTCCCAGGCCGTGCGGCCCGTAAGCTTGTTGCAAATACTGATAGGATCCGCCCGAGCCGGGCATCGCCGCCCCCAACTCCGCCCAGACCATTCCGTCGCAGAGGGCGATGATCGCCCCAAGCACCCATCCGATCATCGCCTGCGGCCCGCCCATCGCGGCGATGATAATCGGGATCGTGATGAACGGGCCGATGCCGATCATCTCCAGCATGTTGGCCGAAGTTGCCTGCAACAGCCCCATGCCGCGGATCAACTGTTGACCGTCCTTCTGATCCATCGAAATGACGCCGGCACATTACCGGGAGCGTTTAGCGACCGGCTCATGCCGCGAAAGCCCGTGGCTCATGCTTCCGGCACTCCTAAAACAAAAACCGCAACGCGAATTGCACTTCACGTTCGCCTTGACCAGCCAGGCCGTTGGCCCCAATGGTCTGGGTTATCGAGCCAAAGGAAGACAACGTACTGAAGTTGTTTGCCGGCTGATTGAAGTGCGGGGTATTGGTCAGGTTATAAATCTCGGTGCGGAATTCAACACGCTTGGTTTCGGTGATGGCGAAACCCTTGAAGACCGAGAAGTCATAGTTGGCCAAACCTGGACCACGCACGGTGTTGCGTCCCGCCGTGCCGTAGCGATTGGCCGCTGGCGTTGCGAAGGCCGTAATGTCGAACCAGGTAGTGCCCGGGCCGACCTGATGTGTGATCGTCGGATAGCGCAACTGGTCGGGACGTTGGGCATTGCTCGGCCCGCCGTTGAGTGTAGCGTTGCTCATCGTCACGCTGAACGGGCGACCGGTGTAGGCCTGGAAGATTCCATTCGCCTGCCAGCCGCCCAGCACCACTGCCAATAAGCCGTCGCTCAGAAACCTGTGACCGCGCCCGAAGGGCAGTTCATACGTGTGGCTGATGGTGACGATATGCTTGCGGTCGAAGTCGGAGAGCGCTTTGTTCATTCCAAGGATGAGCGGGTTGCCGAGTCCGCCACCATTGCTGGAGTAGTCAATTGAGCGCGACCAGGTGTAGGCAGCAGTCAGCGACAGCCCGCGCGAGAAGCGTTTGTCCACTGACGCTTGCAGTGCGTTGTAGAACGAATCGACGCCGTAACCGCGCAGCGTGGTGGTTGCCGTGCGTCCGAACTTCTGGAAGAGCGGTACGCCCGCCAACCCCGTGCCCGGTTGCGAAACCATCAGTGCCTGGTTGAACGGTTGGTTGTAGCCGCGATTGCCGACGTAGCTGAGTTCGACGCTCAAGTTGGGCATCACCGCGCGCTGCAGAGTCAGGTTGTAACTCACGACCATCGGCAGCGGCGTGTTGAAGGGGATCGCAAACAGGCTGATGTTTGGCGCTGGATTGATGATGCCGTTCGCCGGGATTGCGACTGGCGTGAAGGCGGGAATGTTGGAGATGGTCCCATCCGCCTTGAAATCGCTCGCCACGCCGATGGTCTGATCGGCAATGACCGGGAAGCTGGTGGAGAGAGTCCCGCCGGTGAAGCCGAAGCGCGCGGTGAAGTAGCTGATGCCGACGCCGCCGCGCACTACATTGCGATCTCTGTCGCCGAAGCGATACGCGAAGCCGACGCGCGGCGCGAGGTTGTTCCAGTCAGTCTTGACGCCCGCCGACAAGCCGACATTGCCGATGCCCGCAACCAGCAGATTGTTGGTTTCGGGGTCGTAGTTGCCCTGGCCGCCGGGGAGACGCGAAGTGATCGGCGTGTAGATCTCGTAACGCAGACCGAGATTTAGGGTCAGCTTCTTGTTGACCTGCCAGGTGTCCTGTCCGAAGAAGAAAAGATGCGTCGTGCGATTGGTCGGCGTGGTAGTGAAGATTGCACGACCAATCTGATCCGGCAACCCGAGCAGGAAGCTGGCAAAGGCATTAGCAAACGTGTTGGGTTGTGAAGGGGCGCCCTGTTTGAGGGTCACGCCGGAATTGAAGTTGAAGCGCCCACGCGGACCAAAGCCCGAGACGCCTTGAATCTGCAGTCGATCCGCCCTCAAGCGGCGAATGTCCGCACCCCACTTGAACGTGTGACTGCCGGAGACCTTCGTCCAGTTGTTCACCCAGTCGAAGATGTTATCGGCGTTGATCGTCGGCATATTGGTTGACATCCCGAAAGATGGGAACCCTTCTATGGCGATGATTGCCAACCCCCTGTGCGCCGGGTCAGGTTCGTTCGAGCCGGTGATGCCGACGTCTTTCGACAGCTCCTTATCATTGCCTGGCCCCTGCGCGTTGATGAAGTAACGCGTAAAGCCGAACCGCGCTTCGGTCGTAAGCGTGGGGCTTAAGATGTGCGTCATGTTGAGCGTGATGACCTGGTTGCGACCATCAGCGTGCGCCAGCGAGTTGCTGTCACCGGTTGCCGTCGGCCCCGCCGCGTCGCCGAAGAGTCCCGGATCGCTCATCAACGATTGGAAGTAGTTGTACTTCACAAAGAAGTTCGTCTGGTCGCTGAGGTGATGATCCACTCGAACGTCGAAGGAATTCGTGTCGAGTTGGAAGGGGATCGCGGGCGCCAGATAGTTGTTGCTGGTGCCCGGCAGATTAGGCAACGGCAGAAACTTCAAAATGTTCAGCGCCACCGGGCTTATCAGATTGGGCTGAATTTTGTTGCCCTGAAACGGCGTGCGCTTGGTGGGGTCGGTGCTGCTCAGCGGATTCCAGATCACCGAAGCCGCCGGCAGCCCGCTGAAATCGCCGTCGCGCCACGCCTGAATCGGCACCGTCGTAATTATGGGCGTGCGACCGATACGCTGACGCTGGCCCTGATAATCGGCGAAGAAGAAGGTGCGATTCTTGTGGATGGGGCCGCCGAAGGTGGCGCCGAATTGATTCTTGATGGCGTTTGGCACATGGGCTTTTCCATCGGGACCGCGTGTCAGGTTGAAGAAGTTGCGCGCTTTGAAAAAACTGTTGTTGTGAAACTCAAAGAGGCTGCCGTGGAACTGGTTGGTGCCTGGCCGAGTCGTCACGTTGATGACGGCGCCGACTGCGCGCCCGAATTCGGCGTCGTAGTTCGAAGTCGAGACGCTGAACTGTTGAATCGCTTCGGCAGGCGGAATCTGCACGACAATGCCGAGCAACGGCTCATTGTTGTCCACCCCGTCAATCTGGAAATTGTTGGCTGAAACGTTCTGGCCGTTGATCTGGAAAACCTGCGTTCCTTGCGGGTTGTCAAAAATGCCGGTGGGGGCCGTCGATGGGGCTGGCGCAACACCGGGGATGAGCGAGATCAGCGATTGGAAGTTGCGCCCGTTGATCGGCAACTCGCGAATCTTCTTCGCCTCGAACGACTGACTGACATCGGCGCTTTCAGTTTGCAGCAGCGGCGCGCCGGCAGTCACCTGAACCGTCTCGGTGATGCTTCCTACTTCGAGTGCCGCGTTGACGCGCAGAGCTGAGCCGGTGCTGAGCAGCACTCCTTCGCGCACAAATTTCTTGAACCCATCCCGCTCCACTTCAACTCTATAAGTGCCAGGAGGGAGATAAGGAACGACGTACCCACCTTCTTCGTTGGCGGTTGCGGTGTGCGTAATTCCAGTGTTGACTTCGGTGATCGTGACCTTGGCTCCTGCGACGGTCGCGCCACCCGCATCGGTCACATTACCTACAATGGATCCCGTTACAGCTTGTCCCCACGCAGTCACCGTCAGTGAGCTAACGGCGAGGAGCGTCAAGAACGTTCCGAAGAAACTCCTTTTCATACCGACCTCCTTGTCTCTTGTTTGCCGTCACTTGCTTGGGACCATCCGGTACCGCCCGGGTGGCGTTGTTTCGAGTTCTCACCCAGACATCAATGCAATCCCTACCGAGGTTGTTTTCTCACACTGATCATATTGGCGAAGAGACGATAGGCCCCAGGTACTCCCGCCGGCAATTGCCGGTAGAAGGCGTAAGCCGCATAAGTAAAGGTCCCGCGCCCATATTGCGCTTGAAGCATTCCACCGCGTTGCGGTTGCTGCTCGCGGTCGTGACTCTCGAGCAGAGGCTTGTAATGCTCATCCCACGTGGCCATCCATTTCGACCCGCGTTCCTCAACCCAGCCGTCGAAATCAGCAGCGGTGATTTTGTTCGGCCACTGGAAGATTGGGTTTGTCGGTTCCAAGATCGTCACCTTCGCATCTTCCTCAGAAACCTCTTCGGCTCGCTGCGTGAGCTTGTATGGGTACGGCCCGTAAGGCGCGCCGTCGAATTCCTGCGTTTGATACTGGTAAATCAGATTGCCACCCTTCTCCGCGTAGTCGAGCAAGCGCCGGCTGTAAGCCTTCAAGTCATCGCGGACAGTGGTGGCGCGAATGCCGACGATGATTGCATCAAACTGATCGAGATTCCCGGCGGCGAGGTCTTGCGTGTTGAGCATCTGGACGCGCACGCCGATCTGTTCGAGGGCGACGGGCACTTCATCACCGACGCCCATAACGTAGCCGACCTTCAAACCGGGCGCCACCTTCACGTCAATGCCTCGCAGTTCCATCGTCGCCGGGCGGTATAGGTAGCGCGGCTCCAGGTCGCGATGCGCGATCACCTGGTAGCCTTCGTTGTATTCCCTGCCGTTGTACTGCGCGACGGCTTGCACTCTGTACTCAGCGCCTGCGGTGACGCGCGGAGGCGAGACGCTGAAGGCGAAGGTTTGCATCTCGCCTTCGTGCGTGAAGCTGAACGGCGCTTCCGCCGGCGTAGCCTTCCAACCCTTCGGCAGTCCCAATCGCACTTTGCCGGTCGCCTGACCTTTGACATTGTTGGCGACGTTGACAGTCACGTTGAGCGACGGTTGCACCGCAGTGACCGAGATCACGCCTACTCGCGGCGAAAGGCCCACGCTGATCGCGGGTGCGACTGTGAGCAATCGTCGCTGCTCGCCCCAGGGGCGATCGATGAAGATCGTCTGCGCCGGCTGGGTGAGCGTGAAGCGAACACCGTCAACTTCGTAATTGAAGACGCCGACGACCTCCGGCGGCTGGAAAGGAAGATTGAGATACTCGGGTTCGTCTATCGTGTAGATGTGATCGCGCAGCTCGTGGGCGCGCGACCAGTAAGGACGCGTGTACGACGCGTTTTCCGGTACCCTAATCTCAAACTGCACGCTCAAGCGTTCGTTGTCGGCAACCAAACCTGCATTCTTCGACGTTCTCGCCGTCGTGACCCAGCCCTGTGGCGCGCGCAGGAGCATCTCCGCGCTTTCTATCTTGACCGGACTGCGATCGACAATTGAAGAGGTGAGCGTGAACTGCTGACCGGGAATCGCCGCCGCGAATGTCTCACGCGACCGGAAGAAGGGTTGCTGGCCACCTTCGTTAGCCCCTTCCGGATCCACCAACGCTTCCATCACCAGGCCGAGCGCCTTGTTCATGGCATCCACGAACTCACGATCTTTGTTGCCGAGCAGAAAGAGCAGTTGAGCTTTGTTCGCCGCTTCGATCTGTGAGTTTCGCACTTTCTCGCTCACTGCCCGCGTCGTGCGCAACCCCGCGACCAACTCCGGCGCGACCACCCACGGCTGACGGGCGTCGAATTTCTTGAGCGCCGCTTCGACGCGATTGCTGATCTCGGTAAGCTCTGCAGTGATGTTCAACGACGAACCCGCAAGCTTTGCCAAACCGATGATCGTCGTGTCGAGTCCGTCGAACAGGCTCTGCTCGTTTTCGATTTTTGGGATCGAGCTTTCGACCAACTGCACGGCCGAAAACGCCGTTCCCGGCGGCACTCGCCCTCCCCCCGATCCTTGCGAGCGCTGATAGTTCAAGCCCTCGCGGGCGATCTCGCGGTATGATTTGCCCAGCAGTGGATCGTATTCACCGACATTGAATTTGAGCGTCGCCGGCTCGTTCTCGCGCACGCTGAAGTAGAGCTTCTTGACCTGCCACGGGCGCAAACCCTCGGCGAAGTGTTCGGGAAACATCTGTGGGTCGGCCGCCGCCTTGAAGACCAACTGGCTCATCAAGCCAGCGGTCTGATGATTGCCATGCCCATCACGGGGTTTGCCGTGAAAGCGCGAGACGATCACATCCGGGCGATACCTCCGCACCGCGCGCACGACGTCTCTCAGCACATTTTCTTTGCCCCAATGCTCCAGCGTCTCATCCATCCGCTTTGAGAATCCGAAGTCGGTCACTCGCGTGAACATCTGATCGACGCCGTAGTAGCGGTCTGCGGCGAGCAACTCTTCCGTGCGCACGATGCCGAGCGCGTCATACAACTCCGGCCCGATCGCATTGGCGCCGCCCTCCCCGCGATTAAGCGTCAAGAGTCCAGTGCGCACGCCTTGCTTGCGACTCAGCCAGGCGAGCAAGGCGCCGTCTTCGTCGTCCGGATGCGCCGCGGTGTGCAGCACGGTCGCGGTGGTACGCAGCCGAAGCAGTGCTTGCCAGGCGGCGGCCGCACCCTGGTTTTCTTTCACCTCTTGCACCTGGGCGCGCGTAGCCACGACTGCCAGACCTATCCCTACAAGACACAAAATGAGAATGCACGCTCCGATTCGCATTATTCTTCCTGTTTCCTACAAGTCCCTACAAAAAGTGCCGCTCTTTCTTGAGGGCCTTTTCATACTGCGTCCGCGCGCGCTGCACCGCGTCGATTTCCGAAACTTCAGCTACTGGCACGTCCCACCAGGACTCGTACCCCGCTACGCGCATCTCCTTGTCGACTTCAACCACGATCACCGTAGTGCGACTGGTTCGGCTGGCCTCTTCCAGCGCGCGCTCGAGATCATCGCCCGTAACTGCTCGAATCGCATGCGCGCCGAGACTCTCAGCGTTCGCAGCAAAGTCCACCGCAACCGGCTCGCCATCGAGCTTCCCGCTCTCCGAGTCGCGACAACGATAATCGGTTCCGAAGCCGCCTGACCCGACTGACTGCGAGAGCCCGCCGATACTCGAAAACCCGTGATTGTCCAACACCACGATGTTCAGCTTGTAACCCTCTTGAATCGAAGTCGCGATCTCCGACGACATCATCAGGTAAGATCCATCACCCACCATCACATAAACTTCGCGCGACGGATCCGCCATCTTCACGCCCAGTCCGCCGGCAATCTCGTAACCCATACACGAATAGCCGTATTCCAGGTGATAGCCCTTCGGGTCGCGCGCTCGCCAGAGCTTGTGCAGATCGCCGGGCAAGCTGCCCGCCGCGCAAACCACTACATCTTCCGGCCGTGAGAACTTGTTCACGGCGCCGATGACTTCACCCTGGCTCATCGGCGGCCCGTGACGGAGACTGAACAAGCGCTCGCGTTCTGATTCCCAATCCTGTTTCAACCGCGCGATTCGAGCCGCGTAGTCATCGCTCACTCGTTGACCCTCAAGCGCCTCGGTCAGCTCTTCCAACGTCGCCCGAGCATCTGCAACCAGCGGCAGCGCCGAATGCTTGTTCGCATCAAACGCCGCCACGTTGATGTTGATAAAGCGAACGTCGGGATTTTGAAACGCTGTCTTCGAAGCAGTCGTGAAGTCACTCAATCGCGTGCCGATTGCGATCACCAAATCGGCTTCGCGAGCTGCGATGTTAGCGCCCGACGTTCCGGTCACCCCAATAGCTTCGAGGTTCTGCGGGTGATCGAAAGAGAGCGAGCCCTTCCCCGCTTGAGTTTCTCCAATCGGGATTCCTGTTCGCTCGACAAAGCGCGCCAGCGCCTCCGTTGCTTCGCTGTAGATCACACCGCCGCCAGCAATGATCAACGGCTTATTCGCTGCTCGAATCAACTCAACAACTCGCGCGAGCAACTCACGATCGGCAGGCGGGCGCGAGATGTGCCACACTCGTTTCTCAAACAGTTGCTCGGGATAATCCCACGCTTCAGCTTGTACATCTTGCGGAAGCGCCAGCGTTACCGCTCCGGTCTCGGCAGGAGAAGTCAGAACGCGCATCGCTTCCATCAACGCAAACGGCAATTGATCGGCGCGATTGATTCGATCCCAATAACGCGACACCGGCTTGAAAGCATCGTTTATCGAGATGTCTTGCGTGTGCTCGGACTCGAGCTGCTGAAGCACAGGAGCCACGTTGCGACGAGCGAAAATGTCTCCGGGCAATAGCAGCACGGGAATCCGATTGATCGTCGCGGTCGCCGCGCCGGTTATCATATTTGTGGCTCCCGGCCCGATCGACGAAGTGCAAGCGAAGGCGCGCAGGCGGTTGCTCATCTTGGCGAACGCCGTTGCCGTATGCACCATCGCCTGCTCGTTGCGTGGCAGATAATAGCGAAGCGAATTCTGTTGATGCAGCGCCTGCCCGATTCCAGCAACGTTCCCGTGACCGAAGATGCCCCACACGCCCGCGAAGAAGGCTGTCTCGCGCCCATCACGCTCGACGTACTGCTGAGCGAGAAAGCTCACCAGCGCTTGCGCCGTTGTCAGGCCTCGCGTCTTCATCGTCGCTCCACTTCGGCCCGGTCGTCTGTCTCCAAGATGGATTCTCTCAAAGCCTGGTTACTCTATTGTGAAATCAGCCTTAATTTGCTGCGTCTGCCAACCTGCGTTCTGTCCGGCCAAGAGCTTCTCCGGCTGTCCACCCGCGATGAATGATTCCGCCGACCGCTTCAGCAACGACCAGCGGATCTTCATCACCAGGATAAAGTACGTTTCGCCCGACGAGCGCGCCGCGCACGTTCGCTCCGGCAGCAAGACCTTCAGCGACTTCTCGCAAGAACACGGTCGGGTCGCCCGCCGATTCGCCGCCCAACAGGAGAATCGGCAGCGTTGTTGATCGAGCAACCACTTCATAGCGTTCACAATACGGTAGCTTCAGCCACAAATAGCGGCTGCTCTCTCCGAGCGCCGATGCAACGCCGACAATCCTCGCGAGTGCTTCAGCAGTCTTAATGACTTTGTATCCTTTCTCGGTCTTGGCAACAGGCAACGGCTCGAGAAACGTCGGCAGCCCCAGCGCGTTCGACTCGTTGATTGCGCGAGCACTTGCGAGAACAGTCTTGAGCGATTCGGGCTCAGAGTCACAGATGCGCATCAAAACTTTCGCGCCGTCCAGATTCCACGCCGCGCATGTAGCGGGCGTCGGGCCGGTCATCGAATCATCCATCTCCCAGCTCGACCCCGCCAATCCGCCGCGATTCAAGCTCGCAATCATCAGCCTTTCTTCAAGCAGGCCGGGATGGCCCGGCTCGCGAGTCAGATCGTCAACGACCAGCAAGTCTTCGAGAATGTCCATCGTTGCCATCACGCCGTCAACGCTCTTGCTGGCAAGCACGCGAACGATCCGCGCGAGATAATCATGACGATCTGCCATTCCGAGCGCGTCGTCGCCGACGCTGGTAACCCGACGGGCAGGATGATCGGCGGCAAGGATGTTAAGCTTGCCGTCGGTTGTGAGTTTCGGACGACGCTTGCGCGCTTTGGCTATCTCGAACGCCCGGTCGGGATCGGTGACTCGAATATCGGTCAGTCGAGCCATCACCGACGACGGTAGAAAATCTTTTGAGCTGAAAGCTTCCACTTTTCCTAAAACCCTCCCCGTTCCTCCACGAACTCCAGCGCCTCTCGCTCGTAAGGCATGAAGTTCGCACACCCGTGACGGGTGACTACAATCGCCCCGCAAGCATTGCCCATCCGCGCCGCGCGATGCCAATCCCAGCCGTTCAAGTGACCGTAGAGCAGGCCGCTCGCAAAAGCGTCGCCAGCGCCGAGGACGTTGTAAACTTCAACCGGAAACGGCGCCGCTTCGATCACCTCGCCGCCGCTCGAGTAGACGGTCGTGGCTTCGCTCCCGCGCTTCATCACCAGAGTCGCCGGTCCCGCCGCGAGCAGGGCTGCGATAGCCTTCATCACATCGCCGCCGACCCGAGCGCCGGACACTTGCGAATGCTCGACTGACACGCTCGCTTCTTGGAGCGCCGCCGCCTTCACTTCATCAGCCGTTCCGATCACCACGTCCACCAATCGCAACGCCGCTCGAATTGTTACACCGTACGCTTGCGCATCGTGCCACTGATCGGGGCGAAAGTCTAAATCCAGAAAGACCGTCGCGCCGTACGACTTCGCCTGTTCGGCGGCAAACAGCGTCGCGCTTCGCGAAGGTTCACGGCTCAGACCCGTGCCGGAAATCAGCAGAGCGCGGCTCTGCGCGATTGGCGCGGCGAGCACATCGTCGATCGCCAGCTCGATGTCAGCGCAGTTGTCGCGGTAATAAACGAGAGGAAATTTATCTGGCGGCTCGATTCCCAAAATCACCGCGCTTGTGCGGCGCCCAGGCTTGCGGGGAACGAAGCTGGTGACGACGCCTTCCCGCTCCAAAAAACTCAGAATGAAATCGCCCACCGGATCTTCTCCAACGGCCGTTAGCACTACCGACCGCAAGCCCAACCGTCGCGTGCCCACACTGATGTTGGTCGGGCACCCTCCGACGTAAGCGGCGAAGCTTTTGATCTCGGTGAACGGCGCGCCGATCTCGTTCGCGTACAGATCAATCGAGCTGCGCCCCATCGCCAGAATGTCGTAGACCCGATCGCTCATTTCACCACCGGCACGCGCGGGTCCTTTTCCTTCCAAGTCCCGCGCACCCACGCATAAGCTGGATCGTCAGAAGCAGCCATCGACCGCGCGCTCCCAGCCAGCGCGTTCAAGTAATAGACGTTATAACCGTGGGCCGCCACCACCGGATGATACCCTTCGGGAATCAGGACCAATTCGCCATCGCGCACGGTCATCGTTGCGTCGATTCGTCGGTCGGGCGTGTAAACCTTCTGAATCGCGTAGCCGTCCGGGTGATCGACCTTGTAGTAGTAAATCTCTTCCAGATCGACTTCTTCGGGCGGATTGTGAACGTCGTGCTTGTGAGGAGGATAACTCGACCAATTGCCGCTCGGAGTATAGACCTCGACCACCAACAGTCGCTGCGCGGGAAAGTCGGGTTTGAGAATGTGATTGATCTGACGCGTCGCGTTCCCGCCGCCGCGAATCTCTACTTCAACGTCATTGGGAGTGACAAGCCTCGCCGGATATTTTTCTTGAGCGTGACAAAAACAAAACGCCAACTCGCAATCGGTATCGGCTGTTACAGTGAATGAAGTCTCGATCGGCAAATAGAGCGCGTGCGGCATTCCGCTGAACACGTTTGCACGCCCGCCTAAGTTTGACCACTGGCCGGCGGAGGATTCCACCGAGCACTGACCGCCCAAGACCACCAGCCCTAATTCGTCGCTGCCTGTCTCTCCGCTAAAGCTCTCGCCTTTCGCCAGCCTTCGAGCCCGAAACGTAAGGTAGTCAAACCCACACTTGTCGGGGGTCACAACCATCGTCTCTCCCGAAGCGCCATTGGTGAGCTTCGGCCGGATTAGCAACTCTCTACGGGCTTGCGACATCAGCTCTCTCCTGGTGAATCGACCTGGGCGCGGCCGTCGACTCTCGCACTATCAACTGTCCTTGCACCTTTATGTTGGTTGTCGAGTTCGAGCCGGAAAACAGCTTGAGCAAAATCTCCATCGCGGTACTTCCCATTTGCCGCATGGGCTGGCTAATGGTCGTTAGCGGCGGGTTAGTGTAAGAGGCGATGAATAAATCATCGAAGCCCACTACTGAAATATCTTCGGGCACGCGCAATCCGCGCGAATGGATCGCGCGCAGCGCGCCAAGCGCTGACATATCGTTGTAACAAGAGACTGCGGTGGGCGGCTCAGCAAGCGTCAAAAGCCTTTCCATCGCGTCCATGCCACCTTCAGCTTTGCCGTCGCCATGAGCCGTCAACTCCGGCAAGAAGGGAATATCCGCCATTTCAAGTGCCCTTCGATAGCCGGCGAATCGTTCGGTGTCCGACTGAAACCCGAATTGATCGCCGATGTAAGCGATGCGCTTGTGACCCAAACTCAGCAGATGCTCGGTGGCCTGCCGACTCGCCGACAGGTTGTCGATCATAACCGAGTGAACAAACTCACCAGGGTGTTGATTGTTGATCAGCACCGTCGGAACTCTCATTTCGATGAGCAGCGGCATGTAGAGCGCGCCGACTCTCGACGCGGTAACCAGAATTCCATCCACTCGCCGCTCGTGAAACGAATGCACGACTTTGACTTCCCGGTCAGGATCGGCACCCGAATTGGCCAGAATCACCGAATATCCGTGATCGTTGGCCACTTCCTCGATGCCGCTCACAACTTCGGCGATAAACGGGTCGGCGATGCTGGTCACCACGACCCCGATTGTGCGGGTTCGTTTGGTTACCAGGCTTCGAGCGACCGCGCTTGGCCGGTAGCCCTGCTCGCGAGCAATCTGCCGAATCCGTTCCGCCGTCTGATGGCTCACCAGCGGGCTGTTATGCAAGGCCCGCGAGACGGTCGCATGCGAAACCTTTGCAGCGCGCGCAATGTCTTTGATTGAGACCAGTCCCATTTATGCAAACGTTTTCAATCGGCCGCCAAAAGTAAAGCAGCAGAAGCTGCCTCGAGTTAAACCAGCCCCTCGGCTGACACAAACCAGCTCAATAGGTGACCGCAGTTTCGAGCCTCTTGGTTGGTTCGGCTAGCTTATATTGAAATCGGTTTTGTTTGTCAATAGCCGATGTCATGGTCGATCCCCTTACTTGGCGCGGAACGAAGGATGCCATTGAAGAATCATGTTGATCTGGCCCGATACCCAGACGCGGTTGGATTGAGAGTGCTTGAAGATATAGTCATCTCTATCATTTTTCGGCATGGCTCTTGCGATTGGTTATTGTGCGGACGGCTGATTCATATGATCTGACCGAAATTCTCTCGAATGCTCAATTTGGAGGGTGCTTATGGTGCTCGCTTTTTAGAGTCCGTTTGCACGAATGGCATACACAGCCTGCGGAAATCTTTCACGAGCAGACACAAAGGAGTACATCTTGGGGCGCGAGCGAGAGCCCCTGCTGGGTAGCGGTAGGTTGAGCCGCAAGAGTTGGATATGGCTCCGTAAGGAGCCGCCTGTCGATAGATAAAAGCAGTAAAGGATTGCTCCTCTGATTGGCAACAGGTGGATCGTAAACGAGCCAAAGA
>DASXSR010000283.1:0-35451 GCA_036505875.1 Blastocatellia bacterium
GCCTCCGGCCAGCTTCTCCTCGAAGATGAAGAACCGCTCACCGTCGTAACGGATCGAATTCTTTTCGGGCGGAATGATTTCGCTCGGTGATTCCACGGGCGGGTGATTCGGCTTGATGTTTACCTCGAAGAACCCGGCTCCCACCGGCGGTTGATACGACTCGCCGGTTTTGAACACCGCGATGTCGCCGCGCATCATCTTTCTTACTGATTTCCCGAAGCGCAACTTGATCTCCCCGAGCGCCACGATGATTCGGTCGCCGCAACCGGGCGCCTTTGCCGAAGCGCAAGGCGCGCCGTCTCGCGTAACCAGCACGTAAGGGTTATCGAGCGCTGTTTGCGCCTGAAGAAGCCAAAGGATGAGCAGCAAATACATGAAGTACCTCGACTCGCCCGCAGCACTCCGTAGGAGTGCAATGTTTGTAGAAGAACGGTGCGACGCGATTGCTCACTCCTTAGGAGTGAAATGTCGGGGTTGGGAAGTGTTCGATTGTAGGATTGACCTTCCCTCGGCCCGAAGAGATTCAACTCCTAATGGAGTTGGTACCCAACTCGTCGCGGCTCCTACAAACGCATTATGAAAGGGCGCCCCTCCGAGTGTAGTTTGGAGCTGTAGCAACCAAATTACCTTTAAGGAGGAACACCCTTATGACCAGCGACAAGTATGTAGGTTTAGACGTGCACAAAGCAACCATAGTCGGGGCAGTTCACGACGCATCTGGCAAATGCTTGATCTCGTCGATCATTCAGACTAAGGCTGACACAATACGAGCGTTCATCACGGGACTGACAGGTACAGTCCACGTCACGCTTGAAGAAGGCACTCATGCGGCCTGGCTGTTTCAGCTTATCAAGCCTCTTGTGGCCGAGGTCGTCGTTTGTAATCCCCGGCACAATCTATTGCTCCTGTCTGGGAACAAAGGCGATAAGGTCGATGCTAACAACCTGGCGCATTTGCTGAGAGCGGGGCTGCTCAAACCGGTGTACCACGATGCGCACACGACTCAGTCACTGAAACAACTCGCACAGTGTTATGAGACTTTGGTCGTTGACAACATCAGGGTCATGAATCGAATTAAGGCCCTGTATCGTGGTCGTGGAATCGCCTGCTCCGGTAAAGGGGTTTATTGTGAGAGTCATCGCAAAGATTGGCTTGCGAAGCTTGAGGAGCCAGGCGCGCGGACCAGAGCACAGTTGCTCTACACCCAACTGGATTTGGTAGGGAAACTCAGGCGGCAGGCTCGTAACGAGATGATCAAAGAGAGTCGCCGCCACACAGCTTTTAAGATACTGACTCCCGTTCCCGGGCTTGGGCCTGTCGGAGTTGCGTTGATCCTGGCCACTGTCGTGACGCCGTTTCGATTTCGCACCAAGCGGCAGTTCTGGACATACGTTGGGCTGGCGGTGGTTACAAGAGATAGCGCCGAATACGAGATCGTTGGGGGCAAGGTGCGCAAGCGTATTAAGCCGACCTCAACAAGAGGCTTGAACAGAAACTACAACCGAAGACTGAAGAAAGTCTTCAAGAGCGCAGCTCTGGTTGCGATCAGGACCGAGCCGTTTGCGAGCTACTATCGGGAACTAATTCAGAAGGGCATGTCACCAGAGATCGCTCGTGTGAACATAGCTCGGAAGCTTGCCTCCATAGTTCTGTCTCTGTGGAAGCGGGGAGAGGAGTACGATCGCCAGAGAATGAGCAAGACTGCATAAGCGCTAGCGGCGGCTCGTTTGACCTGACGGCGGTTGTCGCCGGCGGTTGTCGTGTCAGTTCCCGGCGCCTGCGGATGGAGCATTGCATTTGCAGTGCCTCTCGAGGGTGAGTATCAAGGTTGAATGTGGTCCCGCTCAATGCGGCGGAGAACCGTGTATAAACTATATTCCCCCTCGGACAACCAGAAAAAGCTATAGACCTGGAGTCTGAGATAGAACTATGGTTGGCCAGTCTTGGACAACGCTGAAGGCTTTACGGCAAGGGAGCTGGGCGGCGTAGTAGCTGCTGGCGGTTGAAGTTGTGAGGTCAGACACTCTGCCTTAACTTCGTAGGATGTCTGACAGATGGGTTCTCAGCTATTTGAGTTTGGCGGCGGCGGAACGTGGATTTACCGCTTCGTACGATCCCGACGTCACCTGCTGCTGTGTCGGATAGTGAGCAGCAATTTTTAAAGGGGGCGATTGCTCACCCCCTTGACGTCGGTCTTCGTCCCTGACTCGGCGCTCGGGTTGCTTCCCAGCATTGCCCTATCCTCCGGTCAGGCCGTGGCAAGTTTAGTGGAACGTTTGAAGACAGGCAAACAGGTCTCACGAAGGGGCAGATGCCGAGCAGATCCGTAGCTCCAGACATCCGCGGCTGGCTGCCAAGAGATTCGACCCGGCAGCTAGGTCAGGAGTAGTTTGCTCTTGACATCCCCTTTCATAGAACATTCAACCACTCCGTGGTTGGCAGACGCGACTATCAAAGAATGGAGAGTCGTTTTGTGGGCTTTAACCGTTGAAAAGAGTTGGCGGGTCATCTCACGAACGCGACGTGTCGAGCCTATTCGAGATCGAGGTCTTTAATCCGGGTAAGAAGCGTCTTGTAACTAACTCCCAGGCGCTCAGCCGCGCGAGACTTGTTGTACTCACACTCTCGTAGGGTTGTGTCTATCTTGCGACGCTCGACTAGTCGTTGCGCACGGCTGCTCACCTCCGCAAGCGAGCCTCGCAAATCGAAGCCGTCAAGCAACGCTGTCTGCTCGCGCTGTGAGTAATCAGCCGGTGAGCTGATGTCGAGATCTCCAGGAGTGATCTCTGAACCACGCGCTAGTATCGACGCGCGTTCTATGCAATTCTCCAGCTCGCGCACATTGCCCGGCCAATCGTATTCTTCCAACGCGCGCGCGGCATCGCTGCTAAGCTTGAGCGGCGCATGCCGCAGCGCCCGACCATACTTAGCGGCAAAGAACTCCGCGAGCGTCGCAATGTCCGATCGTCGTTCCCGCAGCGCGGGTATGTGAACCGGAAACACCGCGAGGCGGAAGTAAAGGTCCTCGCGAAACTGCTTAGCCGCCACCGCCGTCTTCAGATCGCGATTTGTAGCAGCAATTACTCGCACGTCAACGTCAATGTCAGCCGAGCCGCCCAGCCGATTGATCTTCCTCTCTTCAAGTACGCGCAGCAGCTTGGATTGCACCGCCGGTGCGATCTCGCTTATCTCGTCCAGGAAGATCGTCCCCCGCGCAGCAAGCTCGAACTTGCCTGCCCGCCGCTGATCGGCCCCGGTGTAGGCGCCCTTCTCGTGCCCGAACAGCTCGTTCTCGATCAGAGTGTCCGGGATCGCAGCGCAGTTGATCGCGATGAACGGCCCAGCTCGGCGCTGGCTGAGCTGATGTATTCCGCGAGCAAACAACTCTTTACCTGTTCCGGATTCGCCGAGCAACAAAACCGTTGTCGGAGTCGACGCGACCTGCTGAATCTGGCGGCCCACCTTCTGCATCGCCGACGAGTCGCCAATGATCCGAGGGAACCCGTAATGCCGTGCGTACTCTTCCCGCAGCAGCACGTTGCCCGCACGTAATCTGATCTGCTCCAGCGCTCGGCGCACCAGCAACAGCAGATGATTGCTGTCGACAGGTTTTTGCAGAAACTCGTCGGCGCCTTCTTTCATCGCCTGAACCGCCTCGTCGACCGTCCCATAAGCGGTGAGCATAATCACAGGCAACTCTGAATCAGTGGACTTGGCCGCGCGCAGCACTTCGAGTCCGTCCGCGCGCGGCATCTTCAGGTCGGTGAGCACGAGATTGTAGCGGCTATCATTAAGCCTTCGCCGCGCCTCAGCGCCATCGCGAGCTTCATCCACCGAGTGTCCTGCGTTTTGGAGCGTCAGGCGGAGCATCTGCCTGAGACTGTCTTTGTCTTCAACTAAAAGTATCTCCGCCATGGTTTGGGCTTGTCTTTATCTGAAAAGCGAAGGCGAGACGCCGGCTCGCCGGGCTTCCTCTCGGAGGGCGTCCAAATCACTTTGAGCCTTCACGAGGGCCGCCTTTGCATCGTCTAATTTCTGTTGCGCATCCTGCCGGTCCTGCTGAAGCTGAAAGATATAGAAATTATCGCCGCCCCTTTTTCCGCCGTTCATCAAGATGCGCTGGCTGATGTCGCGGACGCGATTGTCATACAACTGAATTTGGCGCTGAGAGCTATCAATCTGCTCGGCGAGCTCGGCTAAGCGAGACCGATAGTATTCTTCGTTGGGCTTTCCGTCTTCCGACTCAGGCTTCGGCTCCGCCGCCTCAGTGAAGCCTTTCTGTTTCCCATAATCGAGCAGTTCATTCAGGTCATCAGCCGCCGCGCGAGCTTCAGCGCGAAGTTCCGCGGCTCGCTTCCCTGCCTGCTCCAATTCGGCCGCCGTATTGTTTCGGTAAGCAGCACTCTGCCCTGAGGCGCCCAGCTCGTTTCGAAGCTGAGTGATTCGCAGCTCAGCCTCTTCAGCGGTGCGCTGCAATTCCTTGGCCCGGCTACGCGCGATTTTGACGCGATCCCTCCACGCCGACTCCTCGGCGCTGACTTTGACCTCGCCCGGCTTCGCGCTCACCAACTTCACTTCACTAGCTTCAGGCTTTGCCGCAATATCTTTGGACCCGGCAGACGGCTGCGTGGCAGGCGGACCTGCCACGTCATCAGTTGTGAGCCTGGGAGACTTTTGCCTCCCAACCGCAGGCTGCTGACCCGACACCGCGCACGGCGTCAAGAGTGTAAGAGCGCCTACAAGTATGATTGCCGAGGTGATGGGCTCTGGACGCATGGAGGTGTCTCCCGAAAGGGCGGGTGAAATTAGCGAGGGCAGGTTGAAGTCAGATTAACCGATAGACTCGGGACGCACAAGAGTAAAGGTAAACAGGGTGTGCGTCAGCTTTTCGCGCAATCCCACCAACGCAGTTGGTGGACTGTTCACATCCAAGGCGACTGATCTGAGGTTTATTCAAACGCGTAAACCACCTTTTCTCCCGTGTCTGCAGTCGGTCCGTAAACGGACGGAACAAGCACATCCAGAAGGCGTAGATAAATCACCAACTCTCCGCGGTGATGAGACGAGTGACTCATTCGTCGCGTCACCACCCAGGCCCTAGACCGTAGGACGTCGAAGAACTTCGTCGTCTCACTCCACCACTCCTCATTCTTGCTTCGCATGATCTCGAGTCTGCGCGTAGCATCGGTTTTGTATTTCTCGATGAAACCGAGACGGGTTCGCTCGGAGGGATTTGGATCGCCGGTATCTACGCCCAGCATCGTTCCCATCCACCGAGCCTCAGACTGGACCTGGTGTTCCATCTGTTCGACCACGCTCCGGCACTTGGGGTGGGGGCGGTAATCCATTGCCGACTCCGGAAACGCCGACCAGATGCCGGTGATCTTCAATATTTCAGTCTCGTACGTATCGAGCAGGAAACTATAAGCGTTGTCTGACATTGCACAACTCCTTGTCAGTCGCGGCCAGTTGGCGCGGCCTCAACTTCTTTTTCATCTTTGATCAGTGGACCTCCTGTGAAGCAGACTTCGGCGCGAAGAAGCGTCACGCGCCGAAGCCGCGAGCAAGAAACCGGGATCAGCCAGGTGCCGACGCGTCAGAACGAAAAGAGGAACGACAGAGTCGCCAAATCCAGCTTCTGCTTGGACTGCGGCTCGCGGAACCAATCGGTCACCACGTGACGATACTCGAGAGCCGTGGCGAAGTTGGAAGTAAAGTTGTATCTCCCGTTCACCATGGCTGTCTGGTTGCGCTTGCGAATGCCGACTATCAAGTCTTGATCGCGATTGTCTTCGATTCCGTAGCCTCCGTTCATGCTGAAGTTCTTCCACGCGCCTTGATACCCCGTGGGCGCTTCGCCGTGCACCTCGACCCAGCCGCCCGACGATGTGATTCCACGCGCGCGACCCGCGATTACAACCGAGCTCTGCGCAATCTCACCCGAAAAAATTCCGAGCGCGCGTCCGTGAAATGCCTCGCCCGTAACGCGAAAGCCCGATGACAGCCAGATGTTGGCGTCGCCGCTTATCCCGTAGGAATCGATCGGGCTGCGCACGGTGGTGCCCACCGGATCGCTGGGGACCGTCGCGTTTCCCGGAACCCCAATCAACCGCGAATAGTGCGCGCTGACGCCGCCTGAAGATTCTTTACCGTGGCTGGGCGCGGTGAAACCTAACCGCATTTCGAAAGCGGGCAGAGAGCCGCGCTCACCGATGCCTATCGTGCGCGACGCGGGGTTGCCCGAATTATCGCCTGCGTTCGGATCAAGTACCGCGGTGGTGAAGATGAATTTCGACTTTTCGCCCTCGCGATGCTCGTAGCGAATCTGCGGAATACGGTTCCACAGATTACCCGATGTAGAGAATCCCGGTATCCCATACGAAGCGAGCGTGGTTGGATTGAGAGGAGAGAAAACTGTCCAGTCCTGTCCAGCCTCAAGGGAATCTTTCTTCCAGTCGACGCGGCCGTACGCGAGCCGCAACCGGAAGATGTCCGAGTCGATGCCGTTCGCAAATGCCGGCTTGCCTCCGAACAGATCGAACTCGAACACGCCGGTCAGTTTCGCGTCGTCGAAAATCTTGCTCTCATACCGTAGACCAAAGCGGCTCGCGCGGAGCGTCGTGGTGAAGTTCTGATGATTCTGAGGTGGCGGCGCAGTTCGCTTCTGTGCGAACAACGGAACGTCAATGTTGTTAGAGCCGTGACTCCCGTAGGTCGAATTGAGCAAAATGTTCCCGTAAAACTTGACCGGGATCTTCGACTGAGTCGTCATTTCACCTTGTGACCCGGCCTGCGCGGCGCCAGGCTTCGCGGATGTTTTAGCAGGCGCGGGTTTAACAGTCGTTGGCTCCCCGACATGCGCGACGACTGGTACCAAGCGCGGCGCCGACTCGTCGGAAGGCGTGGAACCGGCTCCCAGAGCCAAAAGCGTGTCGTCGTACTCCTGGCGGCTGATCACGCCTTTCGCCAGCAGCAAATCTGCTAACCGTTGCTCAGCCTGTGCGGGCGTAGCCGCTGAGCTGACCATTGCCGCTTCTTGCTCGGTGATGATCCCCTTCGATTGGAGCAGCCGCACGAGCGGACTCTTTGACGACTCCGGCTGTTGAGCAAGCGAGAAAGTCGCAAGCGTGAGAAAAGCTAATGAAACGATTGTCAGTTGAAACAGTTTCTTCATGTTTATTCGGCCTCCTTGCCTGATTGTGAGCGTTATCGTTAGCGACGTGACTGGCAAAAATGTCGTCATCGCTAATTGTCTGGCTTCTTGAAAGAAGTTAAGCTGCGTGACAGTGGGAGTTTGCATACCTATGCGAACTAGTCGTGATCCTCATTGCGGCATGTAGCGCTCGAGCATATGCATCAACGGTGCGCCACGGAAATATCGAAACCGTCAGGATCCGCGAGACGAAATTGTCTGCGCGGATGGTATGGAGGATACTCGATTTCACCTACTTTCAAACCCGCTTGTTGGAGCTCCGACCAGAACGATTGAACATCGTCGCAATAGAGGCAAAAGATGACGGCTTGTTGCGACGCATCAACGGGGTGACTCGCCCGCGCAACCATCAGATTAGCGCCACCTGATTGAAGCCAGGCCCAGGATCGTTCAGAGTCTCCGGGCGGCGTGAAACTGTTGCCGACGCCGAAGCCAAGCTTGGCGTAGAAATCGATCGAACGCGACACACTCTGAGCGAAAATCATCGGAACCAGTGAGTTCAGGGACGTCACACGCGGTTCTCGCCTGAGAAAAATTAGCCACCCAACGCAGATCGGTGTTGATCACAACGCTTGAGCGGAATGATCAATCGGCTGGCGATCCGGTTGGACCGCGTTCGGGCTTAATATCGCCGCGCTCAAAAGATGCCATCGTGCGAGCTCGCTCCGCCTGGCGTCGGCGAGCCTCTTCGTAATCGGCGCGCGGATCGCGTCCTGTGACTTCGCGATACCACGCCGGATGATTCGTCCACGCCCAAGCCCGAGTGACCACACCGCGAGTCATCGCTTGAAACGTTCCGGGTTGTCCGATCGTGCTCAGATAAATGTGAATGAAGATTCCACCGAGCATGATCAACGCGGCAATGTCGTGTAGCACATAGCTGATCGCGACTGAGATTCGGCCTGAGAACTCAGGGAACCACATCAAAAGACCGGTGATCAAAAGCAAAGCGCCGCCAAAAAGAATTTCCCAGAATTGAAGCTTCTGCCCGCCGTTGTAGAAGCCTACGTACTCGGGCTCGATCGAGTCTTCATTCTTGACATATCTGTCGATGTTGCGCACCCACCGGCGGTCGGCTTCGGTCCACGACATCAATTCGCGCCAGTTGACGAACTGAAAAGCCCACGCGATCACGAAGCCTAACCCAAACCACGGGTGCAGGAATCGACACATCGGGCCTCCGCCAAACAGCGGCGCAAGCCATCCGAACAACCACGGCGCGTAAATCGCCAAACCCGAGAGCAACGCCGCGAAGAAGAAGATCGCAACGGTCCAGTGCAGAAAGCGTGTGTAAGTCGGATGACGCAACAACTCGCCTTCGCGGACGACGGTTCGGCCATAGCCTCCGAAATCGCGACGAACAGTTTCATCATATGGTTGAGCTGATGTGCTCATACTTCTTCCTCCATCGGCTCGGGTTGCGGCCGTTTCGGTCCGGTGAAGATGTAATGGAAGAACACCGCCAGGAGTCCGAGCAGCGCGATCACCAGTCCGATCGGTTTGGCGATCCATTTCCAATAGGTGTAAGTGAAGGGTATCACCGGATTCGCAGGTAATCCGCCATACAGTTCTGGCTTGGTGATGTCGTGCAGAACGTAGATCACGTGAGTCCCGTTGATTGACTGCGGATCATACACGCCCGCGTTCGCGAACCCGGAGTAATCCCGCAACTGTTGCGCGCGAGTTTCAGCAAGCTGCTTCATGTCGTCCTTGGTGCCGAAATGCAGACAGCCCGTCGGACAAGCCTTGATGCACGCGGGTTCGAGTCCGGCGCCGACGCGGTCCGAGCACAGCGTGCACTTATAAACCTTCTTGGTCGACGCGTTGAACTTCGGTATATTGAACGGGCACCCCGAAACGCAATACTGACATCCGATGCAGTTCTCCTGATTGAAGTCGACGATGCCGTTGGTGTACTGGACGATCGCGCCGTCAGCCGGGCACGCGCGCAAGCAGCCGGGATCCTGGCAGTGCATGCACTGGTCTTTGCGCATCAGCCACATCAGACTCTCAGTCCCATCATCGCGCTTGTATTCGTGCTCGTTGAACTTGATCAGGTTGTAGTAGTTCCACTCGGTGGTGGGCATCGTCTGGTAAGTGTTGTTGAAGGTCGTCTCGCGGAACGGATGATCGTTCCACTCGACGCAGGCCACCTCGCAGGCTTTGCACCCGATACAGGTCGAGACGTCTATGTACTTGCAGACTTCGACCTCCCGCTGCGTGCCGCGGCCGGGAGTGGTCCCGACGTGGCCTGAGATCGCTTGAATCTGAAACATTCTTTCCGTGGCCATGCTCGGCACCTCCTTTAAGCTCGCTCGACTTTCACGAGGAAGCCTTTGAACTCAGGCGTGTAAGCGTTCGGATCAAAGACCGTTGGCGAAAGCGAATTTACGGGCGTTCCTCCCGTCTTCGGCGTGCCCGACCCGGTCGGATCTTCAGGGCTGGCACCATCCTCGGCAATTCCGCGGAAGCCCCAGTGAATCGGGATGCCGATCTGGTAAGTCGTCTTACCGTCGATCTGCATCGGTTTGATGCGCTTTGTAACCATCGCTTTTCCGATGTAGTGTCCGCGCGCGCTCGAGACTTTGAGTTTTTCACCGCCGCTGAGTCCCATCTCGTTTGCAAGCTCGACTGGTATCTCTACAAACGGCTCAGGAACGAGCTCGACGATCATCGGGTTGTTCTTGGTCCAGTAGTGATAGTGCTCGGTTAGTCGATAGGTCGTGCAAACGATGCTGTACTCGTCTGGCGTCCCAAGCTTATCGTGATCCGACTTCATTTTCTTGACGACCGGATTGTTCGATTGATTCGGATGAAGCGGATTGGCGATCGGGCTCTCGAACGGCTCGTAGTGTTCCGGAAACGGCCCTTCCGCAAACGCTGCGAGCGGCGCGAAGATTCGGCCGACACCTTCCGGATTCATGATGAAAGGCCCCATATGATCCGAAGGCTTCGAATCAGCCTTGAAGTCGGGCACGTCGTTGCCCAACCATTTCTGCTGCGACTCGTTCCACCAAACCTGTTTGCGTGTCGAGTCCCAGGGCTTGCCCGACGGATCGCAAGACGCGCGGTTGTACATCACGCGGCGATTCGCGGGCCACGACCACGCCCAGTTCGGATAGACCCCGAGTCCGGAGGGGTCCTCGACTCCTCTGCGCTGCATTTGAGCTCCCGCCTCGGTCCATGACCCGCTGTAGAGCCAGTTGCCGCAAGCGGTAGTGCCGTCATCTTTCAGCCAGGCGAAGCCGGGCAGTTGCTGGCCCGCCTTGATTGTCACTCCGGGTTGCTGTTCGTTGGTAAGATCAGCGAGCGCCTTTCCGTTGATCTCCTTGGCCGCTTCCGCCAACGACGGGTTGGTCGGATCCGAATACGCCCACGTCAGATTCAAGATCGGATCGGGGAACTTGCCGCCTTCTTTCTGATAGAGCTCGCGCACCTTCAAGAAGATCCGCGCGAGTATCTCCTGATCGACCTTCGCCTTGCCCGGTGGCTGCAACGCCGAGTACTTCCACTGCAGCCAGCGAGCGGAGTTGACGAAGGTGCCATCTTTCTCCGCGAATCCTGCGCCCGGCAGTCGATAGACGAGCGTGTTGATGTTCTTCATGTCGTCTTTGCTGGTGCCGGGCGCTTTCCAGAATTCACTGGTCTCGTCGGGAAAGAGTTCGCAAACCACCAGCCAGTCGGCCTTCTTCAGCGCCTCGATGTTCTTGTTCGAGCTGGGCCCGATCATCACGCCGTTCATGCCAAAGGCGAACAAGCCTTTCACCTCGCCGTTAAACATGCGATCCCACATTTCAACCCAGGCGTACCGGCGATCGATCTTGGGAAGGTAATTAAACGCCCAGTCGTTCTCCTTCTTGGCCGAGTCTCCATACAACGCCTTGAGGAACGAAACCATGAACTTCGGCGTGTTCGACCAGTAGTTGTACGAGTCCCACTCCGAAGGCTTCGACGAAGTGGGCGTCGTGCGCTTGAGGTAAGCGGCAAGGTCTACGTCGGTTGGGTTGGGCATCTTCAGATAGCCGGGAAATATTTCGTATACCCCGCCCATATCGGTTGCGCCCTGAATGTTGGAGTGACCACGCAGCGCGTTCACGCCGCCGCCCGCGCGCCCGACGTTGCCCAACAACAATTGAAGCATCGCCGCCGTGCGAATAATCTGGGTTCCGAATGTGTGCTGAGTCCAGCCGACAGCGTAGATGATCGTGCCGGCTTTCTTCATGTCGCCGTTCTTGCGAATGGATGTGAACAGGTCTGCGGCCTCGACGAACTTGTCGGCCGGTATGCCTGTTATCCGAGCTACCATCTCCGGCGTGTAGCGTGAGTATTGCTTCTTCAGCAGTTGAAACACGCAGCGCGGATGTTGAAGCGACAGATCGTACGACACGTTTGCTGGAAGCATAGGCGGGGGCTTCGGCGCTTCGGTGGCTTTCGCGCCCACGGCGCCACCGGCTTGATAGCCATGACCCGCGCCGCCACCGCCACCCGCCGCGGACGGAGCAGCTTGCGACGCGAGCGGCTTGCTTTGCGCCGCCGCCGCAGAAACGGCTGCGGGAGCCGTTTCTGTGCCACCAGTCCTGCCGGACACGTTGCCGCCTTCTTCATAATTCCAGGTCGATTTGTCGTAGACCTGCGTCGAAGGATCAAACCCCGAGTACAATCCGTCTTCGGGTAGCTTGAATCCTTCCTTTATGACGAACGAGGCATTCGTGTAGTTGATGACGTAGTCTTTCGCGATTCGATTGTTCTGAATCGCGTAATTGATCAACCCGCCAAGAAAAGCTATGTCCGTTCCCGCGCGAATCTGCAAGAACATATCCGCAACCGCCGCCGTTCGCGTGAACCGAGGATCGACGACGATCATCTTCGCGTTGCGAGTCTTCTTCGCCTCAACTGGCCACTTGAACCCGCACGGATGGTTCTCGGCAGGGTTGCCGCCCATGATCAACATCATGTCGGTGTTCTTGATGTCGATCCAACCATTGGTCATCGCGCCGCGCCCGAATGTTGGTCCCAAACTTGAGACCGTAGGTCCGTGTCAGACACGGGCCTGCGTTTCGAAGTAGCAGACCCCCATGCTGCGCATAGCTTTGACCGCAAGATAATTCAGCTCGTTGGTGTCGGTGCAGCCGCCGGTCCAGCCGATTCCTTCGCACCGATTGACCGTTCGCCCGTCTTTGTCCTTCTCGAGGAACGTGTCGTCGCGGGTCTTCTTGACCATCCGCGCGATTTCGTTAATCGCGTCGTCCCAGGAGATGTCCTCCCAATGGTCCGATCCGGGCCGCCGAACCTGAGGTTTGGTCAGCCGGCGATCGTTGAGAATGTCTTGTTCGAGCGACGCGCCTTTCGGGCAGAGCGTGCCCCGATTGATCGGGTGATCGGGGTCTCCTTCGACGTGAACGACCTGCGGCGTTGTGTTCTTGGCCTTGTCGCCGAGCGTGTGGATGATTACGCCGCAGCTCACCGAGCAGTACGGGCAAGTGCTGCGAGTTTCAGTGGTGCGGTCTATCTTGAGCGCTTGTGTTTGCGCGTAGGCCGGCGCGAGGTCGAAGCCGAAGGCCGAAGCTCCGACTCCTCCTACAAGGCCGACCTTGATGAAAGTTCTTCTCGAGACTTCCATAAGCGTGACCTCCGTTGATCGATCGCTTGAATGCGCTGGAATCGAGACACCGGTGGATCGAAAGCGCAGCAGGGGAGCGGTGTCCGAAAAGTGGGTTCGAAGAAAGGAGATTCTCGACGAAAGCTGCTTGAGTCACAGCTCGACTCCCTTGGCTTAGGGGAAAGCGTCCAGAACCGTGAAGCTTATTTCAGTCCTCATTACACTCCGGGAACCAGGAAATGTCAAGCTGAGATTCGTGGTAGCCGCTACGACGCTGTTTGTGATACAAAAGAGCGCGCTGAGCGAGAGCTAATCAATGTCCCAACCGACGCCGCCTTATGGCTCACAACAACAACCGCCCGTGTGGAGCGCGACGCCGTCCCCGACAAAGAGTGGTATGAGTACCGGCGCAAAGGTTGCGCTGTTTGGATGCATCGGTCTGACCGTGGTGATCGTCGGAGTGATCGCGTTAGCCATCGCTCTCAACTGGAACAAAATAAAATCCGGGCTTAAGACTGACCAGTCGCGTCACGTGATCGTCAGCTCGGACGGGGAATACCAAATTCAGGTCCCAACCGGATGGAAGCAGATTACGAACTTGCACGAGAAGGCCGGCCTCCAAGCTGCCGACCATCTGCGCGAGATGTACATAATCGTCCTAAGCGAAAGCAAATCGGATTTCGAAGAAATGAGCCTCGACAAGCATTCACAGATAACGATTCGTAAGCTGATCGAGCGCGTCACTTCATCAGAGACCAGTGGGCCGACCGCGTTGGTAATCAACGGCAATCCGGCGGTGCAGTACGTTGTGAGCGGAACGATTGATAATCTCAAGATCACCTATCTGCATACAACAGTCGAGACCGCGAAAAGCTTCAATCAAATATTGGCGTGGACTCTCAGGTCTCGCTTCGACCAGAATCGAGCGGAGCTTCAGAACGTGATTCAGAGTTTCAAAGAAGTGCCCCAGAGCACGTCCGCGAAGTGACTACACGCCGAGCAGGTTCATTTCTATTTTCGTATAGCGTCGCTCACGGGCCCATAGATCGAGAGGCGCGGCGGCTACTTCATCAACCAGCGGAACCGCGAGTCCATATCGAGTGAGATCGACCGTCTTGATGTAGTATCGGCACGTATCGCAAGCTTCAACGCGAATGTATTCATAATCAGCAGCGTGATAGTAGCCGATCTTCGCCGGGTTCTCTTCCCCGCAGCTTGCGCAGACGACTCGCCTGAACGGCCAGGTCGTCAGACAGGTCGCGCAAACCAAGTCGCGTCCGCCGCTCTCCGAAGATGACTCTTTGATTTGCAGGACGCTGACCTGCGGCTTGCCTTCGCAGAACGGACAGCGGTTCTCGCCAGCACCGAGGTTTCTATTAACAGGCTTCGCTCCGACCTCCCAAAGCCATTGCGCATAAGGCTGGAGGAACGCTTTCGCGAAGAACTGATCATCAGCGGGCGCACGCCAATATCCCATAAGCATCTCGGCTTGCGCGCCCGCGCCTGCTTCGAGGAGAGCGCGAGCCTGGGTTGCAAGAGCATCCGGCCCGCTCGATTCGACTGTCTTCAGCAAGTTGGGCAACATCACTCTCAGCACGGAGAGGTCTCGCTCGAGAGTTCCCGAAGGAAGCCAGGCTCTCTGTGAGCGAAGGTCTTCGTAGATTTCCTTCTGACACCCGAGCAGCACTGCGTAGAACGCCAGGAGCTCCCTGGTCTCGGGTCTCTCAGATGCAAGCACTTCCGCGCGTCGTATTCGGCTGTCCCAGGTATCCTTCATTGCCTGACGACGCTTATATCATGCGCCGCGATGACCGGCAAAAGAGAAAACCGGCAAAAGCATTTCGCAACTTTGGCGCTCGTTTCAGACGCGATTGTTGACGTTGATTTCCTTCCCGACTCCGTATAACATTTTCTGCGAGAACCCCCTCCAACGAACTGATTGCTTTTGTCCTGAGCAGCTTTCGGTGGATCTGCACACACGCTAACGTGAAATGGTAATAGTTCTGATAATCCTCGCAGCGGTTTTCCTTGGCGTCTTGGGCCTGCACGCCTACAAGCAATACAAGATCAGACAACAACACCGCATAAGCGAAAACGAATACAACACGGCGGTCACGCTGTGGGAGTACGCTCGAAGGGTGAAGTCCCAGATCGATGCGACGTTTCGTCAGGGCACTGGTGTATTGGACTTCACAAAAATAACGGTACCGCACAGCCAGGGCTACAGGATTTCGCTCGAGCTGATCGGCGGCTATTTTCGAGTCTACGCCGTGCCCGCCAGGTACAACATAACCGGGCGACTTTCCTTTCTGACCGACAACACCCTGAGCGTCCGCGCCTCAGATCGAGCGGGGCAGCAGGCTTCGTGCGAGGATGGAGAGTACAAGGGCGAAAGCGTTTAACCTCATATGAAACTTGGCGCAGTAGAAAACAAGGCGCGGCTGGCGATACTGGTCTTGATCCTGGCGCTGCTCTCGCTGATCGCGCTGAGCCTTGCTCTGTTTTCGCGCACCGGGAATCAGCTCAGGTCGTCGCCGATCATCGTCTACCTGTTCAGCTACCAGATAGTCGCGCTGGTGTTCGGGATCGGCCTTGTTTTTCTGCTGATGCGGTGGCTACTGAGACCGTATCGAAGAATGGTTGAGGCCGCGCGCGGCAGCCCAGTGCGCGCAGCATCGGGCGTCAGCGAAGGCGAGTTCGTCGCTCAAACATTTCAGGCTCTGATCGCGCGGCTTCAGGCCAAAGAAAAGGAACTCGCCGCCTTGCACGCGCTCGAGCGAAACCGCGCCGACCGGTCTGAACGTTTCAGCGAACGCCTGGTAGCTAATATTCCAAGCGGGTTGATCACCATCGATTCGAAAGGGCTTGTGACGTCCGTCAACGCGCGCGCAATGAAGATCTTCGAAGTAGCGCCCGCCGGTTCACTCGGCCCGAGCCGGCTCAGCACGGGCGAGCTTTTTTCGCCGGTTGTTGACTATCGTTCGTTCTTCGCCTCGTCTCCGCAGATGAGCGGAATGATTTCCGAATGCCTCGAAAACGCTGCAGCGTTCAGGCGCGAAGAGGTTGAAGTCGCAGTTCCGGGGGCCGCCGCTCGGAGGGTCGGGCTGAGCCTCGCGCCCATCTGCGACGCATCGGGAAATGTCGAGGAGGCGCTTTGTTTGATCACCGATCTCACGGAAATAATCCAGCTTCGAGAGCGGATGAAGCTCAAGGAGAACCTTGCCAGTCTGGGCGAGATGGCCGCGGGATTGGCACACGAGTTCAAAAACTCTCTGGCCACGATCCACGGCTATATTCAGTTGCTCGAGTTGACATCTTCCGACCCGCGGGTCGCGCTCGATGCCGCGCTGAACGAAGTCAAATTGTTGAGCAAGCTGGTAACCGATTTCCTGAATTTCGCTCGCCCTCAGGACCCGAATCTCTTGCAGGTCGACTTGCGTGCGATCGTCGACGGCGCGGCGGATGAGATCAGCTCTCAGTTGATCGAGAACGGAATCGAGTTGAAGATTGAAGGCGATTTTCCCATGTTGGCCGCAGACGAGCGCCTGCTCGGACGTGTTTTTGTTAACCTGCTTCGCAACGCCGTCGAAGCCATCGACGCCGCCTCACCGCTAAAAGAGATCGTAATCACCGCAAACGTCGACGCCGGGCCTGAGGCTCGTTACGCGCACATCAAAGTGAGCGACAGCGGAAGGGGCATCCCTGCCGAGGATGCGCACAGAATATTCATTCCGTTCTTCACAACCAAGTCGCGAGGCTACGGCATTGGGCTTGCGCTAGTTCAGAAAATCCTTGTGGCGCACGGCGGCGACGTGACGCTCGAGGCGAGCGATGGCAAAGGCGCTGTTTTTCACTGCCGGCTGCCGCTGTGACCTCTCCTCAATTGTGGAAGAGGTGTAACACAGCGTGGATGAAAGTTACAGCGCTATTCGACGTTCGGTTCCTCGGAGCCCAGACCCTTCAATAGGTTATCTCGAACCTCAGTGGAACCCCGATTGCTGAACATAAGCCTGTTATCTTGACTGTTCTGTCGCTCCCAGTTGAGGACGAGCCGCGTTGATTCATTTGCGGCTCGTCCGCTAACTCCTGTGCGCCCTTAGCCTTCGTCGTCTGCTAATCCTTACTTGCCGATGCAGAACGTAGAAAAGATCTGACTGAGAATATCCTCAGTGAGTGTCTCGCCGGTGATCTCGCCCAATACCGTCAGCGCTGCGCGCAATCTCAACAGGACGATCTCTTCCAGCTCACGCCGGCTCATTAAATCGCGCGCATCGCAAAGCTTTTCGATCGCTTTGCGAACCGCGGCGTGCTGGCGGGCATCGGTCAGCATTAGTCCGTCGCGCTCAGCGGCGGCATCGCCCGCAAGCCGCATAAAGAGCATCTCCGTGACCGACCGGAATCCTTCGCCAGTCAGTGCCGAGATGCTTATCACGTCGCCGCCATCCAGCGATAGCGATTCCAGCGAGAGCATTTGTGGTAGATCGATCTTGTTCAACACAATGATCCGGCGTTCTCGCGAGACGTGCTTCATCAAGCTGATATCGTCCTCGGTCAGCAGTTCCGAGGCGTCGAGGATGAGCAGCGAGATGTCGGCATCAGCGATCGCTGTTCGGCTCCGTGTGATGCCGATGCTTTCGACAACGTCGACGGTCTCCCGAATGCCCGCAGTGTCGATCAATCGAACCGGCACGCCGTTTATCGAAGCCGCCTCGTACAGCGCATCGCGAGTTGTGCCCGGGAGCTCAGTCACGATCGCCCGATCGCGACCGATCAGACGGTTGAAGATTGATGATTTGCCGACGTTTGGACGCCCGACGATCGCAAGATCAAACCCTTCCTTCAAATACTTGCCGAATGAGAAGCTGGCGGCTATCGCCTCAAGTTCATCGATCAGGCGATCCAACTTTGCAAGTAGAGTCGATAAAGCTTCAGGCGAGATGTCTTCCTCGACGAACTCGACCGAAGACTCCAGATGAACGATGACTTCGATCAGCGCGTCCTTGAGCGGAGTGAGGCGTTTTGACAGCTCGCCTTCTAGCTGCCTGGTTGCCACTCGCGCCTGGTAGTCGGTTTGAGCGTTGATAACATCGCGAACGGCTTGAGCTTGCGCAAGGTCGATGCGCTTGTTAAAGAACGCGCGGAAGGTGAACTCGCCCGGCTCGGCTATTCTCGCGCCTCGATCAATTGCAACTTGAAGCACGCGGCCCAGAATAATCGGGCTACCGTGGCAACTTATCTCAACGACGTCCTCGCCGGTGTAAGAGTGCGGAGCCTTGAAGTAAGTGACGACGGCTTCATCAATGACTTCTGCGGTTGTGGGATCGATGATCCGGCCGAACTGCGCGCGGTTTGGCTCCCCTGGGTGCGCGCCGGATTGCGGTTTGAAGATTGCCCCAGCAATCTCGAGGGAGCCGGGGCCGCTAACTCTCACGACTCCAATGCCCCCGCGTCCGGGGGGCGTGGAAATAGCCGCGATGGTGTCATCGGAATACATGTTCCTGGTAGCGCAGGCGTCCCGCCTGTTTACTTTTGTGAATTGTACCTTGTCGAAGACTAGCAGGCGAGACGCCTGCGCTCCCAGCAGTTACTTGGGCCGGATCGTCACCCTTCGATTCTCTCCGTTGCCCTGGCTTTCGGTGACGATAGAATCGTCGCTAGCAAGCGTTAGATGAATGATGCGACGTTCGTTTGGAGTCATCGGGTCGAAGCTGAATGGTATGCGAGACGCGCGAACTTTCTCGGCGGCCTTTTCCGCCATCAGATGCAATTCCTTTTCGCGGCGCGCGCGGTAGCCGCTCGAATCAAAGATTATTTTCGTGTCTTCGCCCGATACGCGCGCTACGATCCGATTACCGAGATACTCGAGCGCATCCAACAGCTCTGCGTTGTGACCCAACAGCAGGGCAACATCTTCTCCGCGCACTTGAATCCTTGAGCCCTCGTTCGTCGTTTCAGCTTCCGCGGTCAGATACAGCCCGGAGGATCTGAGGACATCGTTTGTGAAATCAACTACTCGATTCAAGTCTTCTTCCGGCATCGTTGGACTACCTCACCCTGACTGAAATCTACGCTACTTCGGCGCCGCTTCGCTCTTGTCTTCGTTTGCCGCTCTTTTGTTTCTGGCCCTTCTGCGGGCGTGGCCCGGTCTTGTCGCTCCCGCTCCCGGCGGTTGCGGCGGCTTCGGCCGTCAGATCAGCCGTCCTGCGGTTGATCCACAGTTGAATTGCTACTCCCACGACGTTGCTTACCATCCAGTAAAGCACCAAACCGCTGGGCGCCGAAAGGAAGAACAGCCAGGTGAGCATGATCGGCATCAGCCAGGTCATCATCACCCGCTGCATCTTCATCTGTGGATCGGCGGACGCCGGCTGCGGCGTCAGCTTCGTCGAAGCGATCATTGTTATACACATCACGATGGGCAGTATCTTGTATGGATCGGACCTCGACAAATCATGAATCCACAATATCCACGGCGTGTGTCTCACGTCGAGCGAGGACCCCAGGTACAAATAAACCGACCAGAAGATCGGCAATTGAAGTACGAGCGGCAAGCAGCCTCCGAGCGGGTTGGCTTCCTTCATCAGCGCCATCTGCTCTTGCTGAAGCTGCTGGAGCTCGCGCTCGTACTTCTTGGGATTCTCCTTGAGCTTCTTCATCCGGTCCTGCAGCTCTTTCATCCGCGGCTGGTGTTTGGCAGCCTTCTTCATTTTCTTTGAGCTGTAGAACCGGAGGGGCGACAGCGCCAGGTTTATCAGCACAGTCACCACGACGATCGCCCATCCAAAATTGCCCAACATTCTCCAAAGCCCATTCAGCGTCCAAGCAAGGGCCGGTATCAGCGGGCGGACGGCGAATGAAAACATCCCATAATCAATCAATCCGTCGAGGTTCGCCCCGCCAAGCTGTTGGCCAACCGCAGCCAGCAGTTCGCGGTCCTTGGGGCCGACGAAGATATGAGTGGTCGCGCTGACAGGGATAGCAGCCCAGGGGAAATCCGCCGGCGGCTCGTCGGGGTTGGGCTTCGCCTGCACGTTGTTCAGAGCGATCTCTGTAATTGATTGCTCGGGCACCGCCAGCATCGCAAAATAATGATCTGTTACGCCAGCCCAGCGATACAGATGCCTGAGCGTGTCAATGCCTTGCGCCACGCCGTTGCCTTTTGACGTCCCCGGCGGCAGGGAATCGAGCGTGAGCCGTTGGCCGTTTGCCTCGCGATTCACAACGCGCGCGTAACCGATGAACGTCGCACCTTTATCAGCGACGATCTTGATTTGATCGACGTCTCCGGCGAGCGGCTTGTCGATATCGATTTGATTGGAGCCGGCGTCAACGGCCGTGATTGTGCCGAACGGTGCCGTTATTCGTGCCGGCAGGATCGCCTGGCGCTGACCTTCGCGAGTGTATGCGACGACTTGAGGGGGAGTGCTGTAGCTACCCGTCTGCTTGTCACTCTGATCGCCGAAACGCGGGCCGAGGACTATTTCGGCAGGTTGCTCGCTGCTGCCAGTCTTGACATCGACTGTCGCATCAACAACGAAGCTGTCGCCGTGAAAAGTGAAAGTCTTTCTAGCCGAGACGGTCGACGAAGAATACACGAAGCTTATCGTCCGAGTATCACCAGCGGCCGCTAGATTGATCTCATTCTCGTTGGGTCCGATTCCCTCGATCTGGAAATTCACACCACTAAGTTGCGACCCGATTTCAGGAGACGACGGTGTTCGCAAGCTCAAGGCGGCGGGGAGATACTCTGGCATCTGTTGCGGGATCAACTGAAGCTCTTTGCCGTCGGCCCCGGTTATGTCGCGTTCGCGGCCGCCTTCTTCGTAACGGACGAGAATCCAGGAGGTCGCAACTGCTCCGTGATTCGAGAGCTTGGCTCGCCAGTAATTAGTGCTGATCGTTATTTCTCGCGGCGGAACCAGCGTGGTTTGGTTTGGCTGCGGAGGCGTGGAAGACGAACGCGGCTGCGCCTCTTTCTTCGCAGTCGAGACCGACGCTTGCTGCTTGGCTTCCGGTTTCTGTCCTTGCGCGGGCTGGTCGATTTGAACCGCCTCTTCGATCGGGGGCGGCGGGGCGAGGTACCGCCCGATAAGAGGCCACGACATCAGCACGAGCAACGATAACGCCAAAGCCAGTATTAGACGACTTCGATTCATCAATCAGTTCCTTGACAAGGCTAGCTTACAGGGTCGTATCCGCCCGGGTGAAAAGGATGGCACCGCAAGAGCCGTCGAGCTCCAAGATAAATGCCGCGCAGCGGGCCGTACTTTTCAATCGCCTGCATGGTGTAATCGGAGCAGGTAGGCGTGAATCTGCATGAAGGCGGGAGTATCGGCGAAATGAGCAATTGGTAAACTCGTATGAGAAAAATAAGAACGACTTTCACTTCTCGCCCGCCCTCTTCAGTAGCGCAACCAACTCGCCTTCGACCTCGCGAGAGCCGGCTTCCAACAGCGCTCGCTTCACATTTATGACTATATCAACTCCGTGTGGGGCTAGCCATTTGTTTTTTCTGAACGCCTCGCGCAGCAACCGGCGCGCGCGGTTTCGCTCGACCGAGTTGCCAATCTTGCGCGTCACGGTAATGCCGATACGCGGGCTACCCGTTTGGTTGGCGACCAGGAAAGCGGTGAACAATCCGGACTGGATCTTTCGGCCTTGTTCATATACTCGACGGAAGCCGTCGCGCTTGAGTACCCGATCCGACTTCGGAAACTTTTGGTCACTCATAGTCCGTGGTCAGTAGTCCCTGGTCCGTAGCTACGGACTACTGACTACGGACTATGGACTATTTCAGTAATGCGCCGGGGTTAGCCGTTTGCGTCCTTTTGCGCGTCTGCGTTTGAGCACGAGTTGGCCGGCTTTGGTGCTCATTCTCACACGAAACCCGTGCGTCTTGGCGCGCCGGCGATTGTTTGGCTGAAAGGTCCTCTTCATGTCTCCTACGCTCCCATTTCCTCATCCATGCAGAAAAGATTAAACCTATAGAAGCGAAGTTGTGATGTCAAGCGCACGCGAACCCAAGCAGTTACGCAGCAATATCGAACCTTGCGTCGGCTCACCCTTGCGGGGCATTATTATTGACAGGGCTAAACGCCGATGTTAACTTGACCTCGAATTTTTCATTAGGGCGTGCCCCTGTCAAGAATCTATGACCAAAAGGAGCGGCGAAAGGTTCGATGATCGCAAACGCGAGATACTTGCGACGATCGTGAGAGATCATATCGTCTCGGGTCAGCCCGTCGGGTCGTTCGCGCTCGCCAGCAAGTCGCGCGAAAGTCTTTCCTCTGCCACGATCCGCAACATCTGCGCGGAGCTTGAAGAAGACGGTTATTTGTCGCACCCGCACACTTCGGCGGGTCGGCTGCCCACTGACAAGGGCTATAGGTTTTACGTTGACAATTTCATAAGCTCGACCAAGCTGTCGCGTTCGGACGCAGCTCGAATAAACGAGCGATTGCTGGACGATCAATCTCTCGCGAACCCGGAGTTGTTGATGGAGCGCACAAGCCGATTGCTGTCACAATTGTCCGACAACGTCGGTATAGTGGTGTCGCCTTCAAGCGCGCGCGACATACTTCATCATATCGAGTTTGTAAAGCTGCCGGACTCGCGGGTACTGGTCATCACTGTTTCGAGCGCCGGCCGCGTGCAGGATCGTGTTATTCGAGTAGACGCCGAGTTCTCACAGGATGAGTTGAATTCGACCGCGCGTTATCTGATAGAGAACTTCCGAGGACGGACGCTATCGGAGATCCGCGACGAGTTGTTGCTTCGAATGAGCGAAGAGAAGGCGCTCTACGATCAGTTCTTGCGGAACGCGGTGCTGCTCTGCAGTCAGAGTCTTCAGGAGGGCGATCAACCTGATGTTTTCATTGAGGGAGCTTCAAACATTCTCTCCAAACCCGATTTCGTGGATACCGAGCGAATGCGAGCGCTTTTCAAAATGTTCGAGCAGAAGAGTCGCATCGTGAAGATACTTAATGGGTGCATCGAGAGCGCCCAGCGCGAGGCGGTGTCCGTGCGTATCGGCAGCGAGAACCGATTTGCCGATTTGCGAGACTGCACCGTGATCGCCTCTTCGTGTGTGTATCCAGGAGGGGTTGCCGGGGGAAGCATCGGCGTCGTGGGACCGACGAGACTCCAATACGACCGGTTGATAGCAGTAGTGGATTACATTGCTAAGTTGTTCGAGCGCGCATCCAGTGGAAACGCCGTCAGACCTATTTGATTGCCAGGAAACGTGATGACTCGTGCGGACGACATAAGAGACGAAATGCGAGACAAAGGTCACAACGTGAAGCGGAAAATACCCATAAGCTTCAACGAAGCAGAGATTCCTGAAGAAACCGTGAATGAAGAAGCCAGCAACTCCGCTCAAATAGAGCTGGCGGCTGACCAGGGCGACAGCCAGCAGGACCCGACAGCGACCGATGATCCTGTTGAAGTGAACGCACCTCGCCAGGACTCGATTGCGCGGCTCCAGACTCGGCTCGACGAGTTGACTGTCGAGAAAGCGTCGCTGTATGACAGACTGGTCAGACAGCAAGCCGAGTTTGAGAATTATCGCAAGCGCGTCGAGCGTGACCGTGCCGGCATTTATCAGCACGGAAGGGACGATGTTCTGTTGCAGTTCCTGCCGGTCGTGGACAACTTCGAGCGCGCTTTGTCCAGCCTCGAGACCAGCGAGGGCGACGCGGAATCGTTGCGACACGGCGTTGAGTTGATTCACAAACAATTCAAAGACGCGCTCTCGAAATTCGGACTCGAACCGGTCGAAGCAGTCGGGCGGGCCTTCGACCCACACATTCACGAAGCGGTAACGACCGAGCCGTCTGACAAGCACGAGGAAAATACGGTAATCGAAGAGTTCCAACGCGGGTACAAGATCGGCAATCGCCTTCTGCGCCCGGCAAAGGTAAAAGTCGCCTCCAGCCCTGAAAAGTGATTGCGGAATTCAGATTGCGGATTGCGGATTGCGGATGTACCAATCTCGAATCCGCAATCCGAAATCCGCAATCCACAATGTGCTGCCCCTGCCGTTGATCGAGTGATCCCTAAGAACCTTCTCGGTTTTGATTCGAGAGGAGGCAAGTATGGGCAAAGTCATTGGAATAGACCTCGGCACCACTAACTCTTGCGTTGCCATCCTGGAAGGCGGAGTCACCCAGATAGTGCCGAACAAGGAGGGCGGACGCACAACGCCGTCGGTGGTCGCATTCACCGAGAAAGGCGAACGGTTGGTAGGTCAGATCGCCAAGCGTCAGGCCATAACCAATTCGGCAAATACAATCTATGCGGTGAAGCGGTTGATGGGTCGTAAGTTCGAGTCGCCGGAAGTGGAGCGCGCACGCGAGCTGTGCACTTACGAGATCACCGAGGCACAAAACGGTGATTGTCGAGTTCGAGTGCGGGGCCGCGACTATTCACCGCCTGAAATTTCCGCAATCCTGCTTCAGCGTTTGAAGCTGGCCACTGAGGAATTCCTCGGCGACGAGGTGACAGAGGCAATCATTACCGTCCCGGCCTACTTCGACGACATCCAGCGGCAAGCGACTAAGGACGCGGGCAAGATTGCCGGGCTGAACGTCCAACGGATCATCAACGAGCCAACCGCTGCCGCGCTTGCCTACGGGCTTGGCAAACGCGACCACGAGCGTATCGCGGTGTTCGATCTGGGCGGCGGCACGTTCGACATTTCGATAATGGAAATGGCCGATGGCGTCTTCGAGGTGCTGTCAACCTGCGGCGATTCTTTTCTGGGTGGCGAGGACTTTGACCAACGCATCATCGATTGGATGATCGAGACCTTTAAGCAGGAGACGGGGATCGACTTGCGCCCTGACCGGCTGGCCCTTCAGCGATTGAAGGAAGCAGCCGAGCGCGCCAAGTGCGAGCTTTCCACGGCGACCGAGTCTCAACTGAACCTGCCCTTCATCGCTGCTGACCCAACCGGGCCGAAGCACTTCAACAAGTCGCTCACTCGAACGAAGTTCGAAGAGCTCGTAATCGATCTGGTGGAGCGCACAGTCGAGCCCTGCCAAAAGGCGCTTGCCGACGCGAAGCTCTCGCCGGAGCAGATTACCAAGGTGCTGCTGGTTGGTGGCCAGACTCGCTCGCCAATCATCGTCAAACGTGTCCGCGAACTCTTCAAACGTGAGCCGTCGATCGAGATCAACCCTGATGAGGTCGTCGCGATCGGCGCAGCCATTCAAGTAGGTGTTCTGGCGGGCGACGTAAAAGACCTGATATTGCTCGACGTGATTCCGCTATCGCTTGGCATCGAAACACGCGGCGGATTGTTCACCAAGCTGCTCGATAGAAACTCGACAATCCCTACTAAGAAGAGCCTCGTTTTTACGACCGTCGCAGACAATCAGCAGGTAGTGGAGGTGCACGTGCTCCAGGGTGAGCGCGAGTTGGCAGCCGGCAACCGGAGCCTCGCGCGATTCGAGCTTGTGGGTATCCCGGCGGCGCCTCGCGGCCTCCCTCAAATCGAAGTCACGTTCGAGGTCGACGCCGACGGAATAGTTTCGGTCTCGGCGCGCGATAAGATGACCGCGCACGAGCAGGCGATGCGGATAACGCCATCTTCGGGTCTCTCCGGTTCCGAGATTTACGACCTGATCGAAGAGGCGAATCGCAACGCCGAGAGCGACCGCCGAATGAAAGAAATCATCATCGCGCAAAACAGACTGGAAGGTCTGCTGCAAAACACAGTGCGTTCATTCAGCGAGTTTGGATGGATGCTGTCGGCAGATGACCAGCACCTCGTTCGCGCCACGATCGAACACGCGCGCGGGACAACCGCGACGGAAGATGCCAACGAGGTGCGTTACTCGCTCGAGGAACTCGAAAAAGCGGCACACTTGATCACTGAAGCAATGTTCCGCCCGTCGAGGCCCGCGGGTAGCCCAGCGGAAAAAGAAACGGAAGAAACGGCTCAGTTGTCGGAAGCATCGTAGAGTTTGCTATAATCAATTCTCAACCACGGGGAGTAAGCCTGGGAACGCAGGCATCCTTGCCTGCAGGTAAACTGACGGACGTACAGCAGGCAGGAATGCCTGCGCTCCCAGGCTTGTTCCCCGTATTAAAACTAGGCGAGAAATCAAGGACCAGACTTGAGCAGCAAACGCGATTACTATGAGGTGCTTGGCGTTCATCGCGACGCCACCGATCAAGAGATAAAACAGGCGTTCCGGCGGCTCGCAATCAGATACCATCCCGATAAGAATCAAGGCGATCAGGACGCAGAAGAGCGGTTCAAAGAGTTGAACGAAGCCTATCAGGTGCTCTCACAACCCGAGGTGCGCACGCGCTACGACCGATTCGGCCACGCGGGCGTGGGCGCGGGAGTCGCCGCGGGCGCGGGCTTCAGCCAAGGGTTCCCCGGCTTCGAAGATCTTTTCGATATGTTCGGGATGAGCGACATATTCGGCGGCCGGACCAGCCGTCGAGCCGGGCCACGCCGAGGCTCAGACCTGAGATACGATATCGATCTCACTCTGGGAGAAGCCGCCGTCGGGCTCAAGACAAAGGTCCGCGTGCCGAGGCTGGAAACCTGTGACGTCTGTCGCGGGACGGGGGCCGCTGAAGGCTCGCAGCCAACTCGCTGCTCCACTTGCGCCGGGAGCGGCCAGGTTCGTTACCAACAAGGGTTCTTCTCAGTCACTCGCACTTGCTCGGCGTGCCGCGGCACTGGAAAAGTCATCCGTGATGCGTGCCGAGGCTGCCGCGGCGAGGGTCGCGTCGAACGAGAAAAGACGCTCGAGATAAGAGTCCCGGCCGGCGTAGATAATGGCTCGCGTCTGAGAATTGCAGGGGAGGGCGAGGCTGGCGAGCTTGGAGCGTCCCACGGGGATTTATATGTCATTGTACACGTCAAGCAACACGAGTTCTTTGAACGCCGCGACGCGAATCTGTATTGCATGATACCGGTCTCATTCGCTCAAGCTGCGCTCGGAGCAGAGGTCACCGTGCCAACGCTCGATGGTGAGCAGAACCTGCGAGTCCCGGAGGGAACTCAAAGCGGCGCCACTTTCAGGGTAAAAGGGAAAGGTGTTCCCGTGCTTGGCGGGCGCGGCCGTGGAGACCTTTTTGTCAGTGTCAATGTGATCACACCGACCAACCTTTCGCGCGAGCAGCGGAAATTACTTGAGGACCTGTCGAAGCTGGAGCCGGATGGCCATCACGACCACAAGTTTGCGCGCAAGATTCGCTAGTTAGAGCCTCTTAGCGTTTCGCTTACTACTTCGAAGGAGCGTAATACGGGTTCATCCCCGAAGCGTGGTCCGTCGTATCGAATATCTCGCGGACCTGCGGCACACGCTCGCGAATCAATCTTTCAACTCCCATCTTAAGCGTCACGTCCGCGGCGCCGCAGCCCTGACATCCGCCGCCCATTCGTATAAACACGTTGTCGTCTTGAACGTCCAGCAATTCGACGAACCCGCCGTGAGCAGCCACGCCGGGATTGATCATCTCGTCGAGTACTTGCTGAACTCTCACCCTGACGTGTTCGGGAGGCAATCGGTCGCCTTCAGCGATTTCAGGCGGAGGATTGAGGAAATTCCTGATTGCCGAGCCGACGCGCTTGCCGAGCTGTCGCCAATCTTCCCCGCCCCCTTGGGTTACAACAACGATGTTGTCGTTCAGCTCGACCTTCATGACCTGCGGAAGGCTGAACAGTTTCTGTGCCAACTCGCTGTCCGCAGCTTCTTCAGGTGTGTAGAACACAGCAGTCCCTTCGTGCACGGGCTGGTCAATAGTGAAACGGCAAACGTGAATATCGTCGCGATCTACTTCGGCTTTTATTTGAATGGCTAAAGGTGAGCTCATAGTTGTCTCCTGTCGTCCTGTTATTGTACGCGACTGATTATAAACGAAACCGCCAAGCTATATCCATCCGCGTCCCGAGACCTGTTAGATTCCCGCTCTCTTCTCAAGGGGACCAAACTGGTCCCGCGTCGGTTCCGCTCAGCAAAACCACGCTTCGGTCAAGCGCGGCGGGCGTAATCGCAGCGGCTCCATCAGCTGTGATTGACGAGGTAACTCGTCGCCTCGAACTGCATAAGCAAGCTCACGGATTCGGTAGAACGTCTCAACCGCGTCTTCGCTCCGTTGAGCGGCTTGTTCGACTAACGCGCTCACCTGCTTGTGCAAGTCGTCCATTCGCGGATCCGGATGATTCCATTCATAGGTGAAAGACTCTTGCACGAGCCGCCCCAACCATCGACGGGTATCTGGTCGCGACAACAACAGCGAGCCGGGCGGCACAAGCAGCCGTATGCTGTACTGCACCGGGTCTACGTGATCGACAAGATTCTGAGACTCAACAAATTCGAGAATGTCAATGTAATCATCGATGGTTGCCCACGGAGTGAACGGAACGAATGATGGCCTCATCGCGATGCCGGCAGTATTTAGTATCCGAAGCGCTTCGAAAACCTCGTCTCGCGTGTGACCTTTATCCAGGTGATGGAGAACAGTGTTGCTCAACGACTCAACCGCCGACACCGCGAACACACAACCGAGTTGAGCGAATTCAGGAATCAACTCCCGGTCTTTGAGTATGTGCTCGATCTTTGCGGTGAAATCGAAGGTCAGACTTGGAAACTCATCGTGCATCTCGCGAGTTATTCGCAGCGAGTGTCCCGGACCGTTCAAGAAATCAGGGTCGCCAAAAGTGATATGCTGCGCGCCGGCCGCGACGAGGTTTCGAATGTCTTGGAGTACGACCTCTCGAGGCACCGCAAAAAAGCGACCGTGATAGACGGGTGGTATCGGGCAATGCGTGCAGTGATGCAAGCATCCGCGGGTCGCTTCAACGTAACCCGCCAGTCTCCTCTCGCCGTTGAATTCTAGGCCCGCGTAGTGATCAAGCGGGAGAAGGTTGCTGCGGTCGGGCAATCCGAAGCTCAATCGAGCGAGCACCGCATCGGAGGCTGCCTGCTTTGTGCTTACGCCTGCAACTCTAATGGGCGCTTGCGACTGAACAGCGCTGACCAGTTCGACAAGCGCCTCTTCTAATTCGCCGCCGATCACCGAATCGGCGACGGTGTCGAGAAGGTAATCGGCGTTGAGCCGCGCATACAGACCGTAGAAGCAAATGTGACATTCAGGGTTGAGCTTTCGAATCTCCTGGGCTACACGAAGCCCCAGCCTTAGCGCGGTGTGCATTGGTACCGATATTCCGACGAAGCGCGCACTCTTTACTTTTTCCGCGTCGAACCCTTCAACAGAAACGTCCATCGACTCGGCGTCGAAGCCTGCGCGTCGCAAGAAGCCCATCGGCATCGCGATGCCGACAGGCTGATGTCCAAGCTCGTAGCAGGAGATCAATAGTATCGCGGATGATTGGGTCTCTTGGGTCATCGATGGCATGTTATGCGCTCAGCAAGCTTTGCGCAAAGCTCACTGTTCGTAGTGTTCAATCAATGACGAACTCAAGCTGGGCGTGCGCCTCTCGAAGCGCGGCTTCAACGCGATCGGGATTGCCCGCCCGGCTGAAGATGAACCCCAGATAGCTCGCCCCTTCAGGCGGCGGAGCCATTTGTTGAGTGATATGCGCAGTGATTATCACATCTTCAATATCGCGCACGGCCCTCGCGGCATCTACGCCAAGCACTTCTTTCAACACTCCGGCTCGCGGGATCGGTATCATCATAACTCCCGCCGCTTGCCGCTCGCGCTCTATCGCCCTCACGTCTTCCCCGAGCGCGTGGCGGACGATCAACTCTTCAAGAGACATGCCCACGTTGAAACGCAGCGCCCGCGAGCAAAGCCCTCCGATCGCGCGAGCAGCCACTTCGATCACCCAAGCGCCGCGCTCGTTCACTCGCAGCTCGGCGTGCACCGGCCCTTTCGTCAATCCCATCGCGCGCGCCGCCGCAGCAGTAGTCTCGACGATCTCGTACTGAACATCCTGCGCGAGCCGCGACGGAGTAACGTAGATCGTCTCCTCGAAGAACGGCCCATCGAGCGGATCAGGCTTGTCGAATATCGCAAGCATTCGAAACTCGCCGTCGGTGATCAACCCTTCCACCGCAACTTCAAAGCCCGGAACGAACTCCTCGACGAGCCCTTCACGCGCGAGCGGTCCTCCGCGTTTCGCGAGCTTCGGATCGCTGACGATTCGATCGAGTCGCGCGACGACGCTCGCGAACTCCTCTTCGTTATCAGCCCGCATTACCCCACGGCTCGTCGACAAGAACACCGGCTTGATCACACAAGGATAAGTGACTCGCGCGGCGACCTCTAGCGCGTCTTCATCCAAAGAGAAATGCCAGAAGCGCGGCACTTGAACGCCGCCACGCTTGAGCACTTCGCGCATCCGATGTTTGTTCTTCGCCGTTATCGCCGCTTCGACGGAATTGTGCTTCAGGTTGAGCGACTTGGCCACTGACGCCGCGACGACTGCTGTGTCTTCATCGACGGGAATGACCGCATCGATCGGATACTTCGAAGCGAACTCGTTCACCTGCCGCGCGGCTTGATCAGGCTGAGCAAAGTCGAGGGTCAGCAGTCCTTCGGGGTTCTTGTTTGCGAGAGTGCTGGGCTGCTCGGACGCGGCGACGACATCGACATCCAGCTTGAGCGCCGCATCGAGAAAAGCTTTCGTGCGATAAGTTGTCGTCGGAAGTAGCAAAAGGACTCGCGGCATTCTAGAGAAAAGTCTAGCCGAAGTTTGTGAGTTGGTCGAACGAGGTTTGGTGAGCGCTGCTGCATTCGGTATATTAGTCAAGGAGCTTACAACAATGCGATTGACTGAAATGGTATCGTGCTCGGGTTGAGCTGCAAAGCTCGCGCCAAGCGCGCTCGCTCAGGTGCTGAGCGAGCTACCGAAGCAACCACTGGATCCAAACGTGATTGTCGGCTTCGACACCGCCGACGATGCGGGAGTGTATCGTCTTCGCGACGACCTTGCGATAGTTCAGACGCTCGACTTTTTCACACCGATTGTAGATGACCCGTTTGATTATGGCCGGATCGCGGCGCTTAATTCGATCAACGACGTTTGGGCAATGGCCGGGACGCCGCTCACCGCGATGAACATCACTTGCTTCCCAAAGAAAGGTGTCGACCTCTCGATACTCGGCGAAATGATGCGCGGCGGACTCGAGGCGCTAACTCAGAACAATGTGGTATTGCTCGGAGGTCACAGCGTCGACAATCAGCAAATCATGTTTGGCTATTCGGTGACCGGGGTGATTGACCCGAATAAAGTTGCCACAAACGCTGGCGCGCGTCCGGGCGATGCGATTATTCTTACCAAACCGATCGGAACCGGCATCATTTCGACCGGGATCAAGTTCGCCAAGTGTCCGCCAGAGGTGGCGGCCGCGTCCATCGAAACAATGCTGACGCCAGGCAAGCAAGCGGCTGAAGCGATGCGCGAGTTCGACGTGAAAGGCGCGACTGATGTGACCGGCTTCGCGTTGCTGGGCCACGCGTGGGAGCTTGCGTGCGCGAGCGGGGTGACCATCGAGATAGGCTCGTCGCGCGTGCCGCTGTTAGCGGGCGCGGTCGAGCTGGCTCGCGAAGGTATGCTCACAAGCGGCGACAAAACGAACCGTGAGTATGCCCGCGACGTTCAGATTGCAGACGGAGTGAGCAAAGAGATGACGAACCTGCTATTCGATCCGCAGACGGCAGGCGGTTTGCTGATCTCGATTGCAGTGGACCGGGCGGAAGCGTTGCTCGCGAGACTGCGCGAATCATATCCGCAGGCCGCGATTATTGGTCGGGCGCTGGAACGACGTGCTAGTTCCATCGTAGTGACGTGAGTATCCTGTATGGGCGGCCCTCCGTGGCCGCCCCTCTTTGCGCCACTGGCGCTTTACGAACGAAGGGGCGGCCACAGAGTGCCGCCCGTACAAGGAGATTATTGTTTGACGCCCTCAATTCCTCGGCTCGCTTTGAGCCTCGTCATAGCAACGGCCCTTTGGCTGTTCGCCGGCTGCCGCACAAGCGCGCCATCGTCGCAGACGTTGCGCCTCAGCATGATTCCCACCACCGATCCCGGCAAAATGATTCGCGAGGGCGAGCCGCTTATCGCTTATCTCCAAAAGGAGACCGGCGGAAAAGTCGAGATGACTGTCCCGACCAATTATGCGGCGGTCGTGGAAGCGATTGCCAACGATCAAGTGGACATCGCTTACTTCGGAGGCTTCACTTACGTGCAAGCGTCGAAGCGCTCGGGTGTCATCCCGCTCGTGCAACGCGACCAGGACCAGAATTTTCACAGTCTGTTCATCACTCAACCGGATTCGGGGATCAACAGCCCGCAAGACTTGAAGGGCCATACCTTCGCATTTGGCGATGTGAACTCGACCTCGGGTCATCTTATGCCTGAATACTTCATGCGCGAGGCGAACGTGGAACCAGAGGTTATTGCGAAAGCCATCTACACCGGCGGTCACGACGCGACGGCGCTCGCCGTTGCCAACAAGAAAGTGGATGCCGGCGCGCTTGACGAAACCGTTTATCAGAAGATGGTCGCCGACGGCAAACTCGATGCGGCGAAGGCGAAGGTGTTCTACACCACTCCGCCGTTTTTTGATTACGTTTGGGCTGCGCGCAAAGGGCTCGATCCGAAACTCGCCGAAGCTTTCGCGTCAGCGTTCTTGAAACTCGACGAGAACAGTCCCGAGCATAAAGCGATACTCGAATTTCTGCGCGGCAAGAAGTACGTGCGGGCCAATGACAGCGACTACGACAAACTCCGCCTGGCGGCGAACGCGGCAGGGCTGTTGAAGTGATCTACTCGCTCAAAGAAATAACCAAGAGTTATCAGTCTCGTCAGGGCGTAGTGCGAGCACTGGACGAGCTGACCTTTGATGTGCGGCCCACCGAGCGAGTAGCGCTGCTGGGGCCGTCGGGAGCAGGCAAGACAACGCTGTTTCGCCTGCTCAACGCGACCCTGCGTCCTACAAGCGGCACGTTGCGCTTCGACTGCCAGGAAGTGAGCGCGATGTCGAGCCGCGAGCTTCGGCAGATGCGTAGACGCATCGGAACTATCTATCAACAACACCAACTCGTGCCCTCGCTCTCTGCGCTGGACAACACACTGTGCGGCAAACTGGGTAGTTGGTCGCTTTTCGAAACAGCGCGAAGCGCAGCACTCCCCTCGAAGGACAATGCCGCGCAAGCGATGGCGGCGCTGGAATCGGTAGGTCTTGCGGACAAGCATCGCGCTCGTGCCGACGAGTTATCGGGCGGTCAGCAACAGCGACTCACAATCGCTCGCGTGCTGATGCAAGACCCCGACGTGATACTCGCCGACGAGCCGTTCGCATCTCTCGATCCGGCGCTGACCGAAACTATCGCCTCTCTGCTGCTCGGCCTTGCGCAGAACGGCAAGCGCACGCTCGTCGCAACGCTGCACGATGTCGATCTGGCTCTGCGATTTTTCCCACGCATAATAGCGCTACGCAATGCGCGGGTCCTCTTCGACAAGCTTACCTCTGAAGTATGCCGCGAAGATCTCAAGTCGCTTTATGCAGGCGATTCGGATCTCGAGCCCCTAGTCGATACTGCTATCGAAACGCCTTCCCGTGAACCCAAGCATAAACAACATCGCGCGCAATAGGACTGCGCAGGAATGGCCACAAGCTTCGCGGGTTAAGCTTTCGCGAATCGGCGCCGCGATCGCCGTCGCGGTCGGGCTAATCATTTGCTGGCGCGCCGCCGAAATCCGCCCGACTGCATTCTTCGAACCCGGAACGGCGGCAGCCTTGTGGGCGTTCATTCGCGGGCTGTTTCCACCCGATTTGTCGCTGGAGTTCGTCCGAGTCGTTGGCGCGGCGATCATACGAACTGCCGCGTTGGCAATCGCCGGAACAACGCTAGCGATTGCAATAGGGCTTCCGCTGGGCGTGATGTCCACGCCCACGCTTTGGCAGCGCGGAGTGTTGCTCGCGGGCGAGCCGCCCGGCGTAATGAGGGTGGCGATGGCGTGGCTGAGTAGAGTCTGCCGCGCGTTGCTTGGGTTGCTCCGCGCAGTGCCCGATTTGATGTGGGGCTTGTTCTTCGTCGTAGCGGTCGGGCTCGGACCAGTCGCCGGCGCGCTTGCACTGGGTGTGAGCTACGGCGGAATGCTGGGCCGAGTGTACGCCGACGTGTTTGAAGACGTCGACCCGCGCGCCCTCGAAGCCCTCCACGCGACCGGCGCGACGCGCCTACAAGTTTTCCTTAGAGCGATCTGGCCGCAAGCGAAACCCAGCATTGTGGCTTACACCCTGTACCTGCTGGAATGTTGCGCGCGTTCGGCGGCGGTGCTCGGGTTCATCGGAGCGGGCGGCATCGGCTACGAGATCAACTTGTCGATGCGGTTATTCGAATACGGTCAGGTGCTCACGCTGATAATGGCCTTGGTGGGACTGGTTGCCGCGACCGACGTCTTCAGCCGCTATCTGCGACGGCGATTGCACGCGAACGCGCCCGCCGGCTCGCTCGCGCATGAGCACTTCGAGAACGAACGCGGCCTGCGGAGTCGCGCAGACGGAAGAACTCGCGCGACGATCGTCATCTTCGTCGCGACGATTGCGGCGAGTTTCTACGTGACCGGATTCTTCAGCGAGACGCGCACAGGCTTGCTCTCACGAATCGTTCACTTCATCGGCGAGAGCTTTCCGCCTGAGTTGAATGCGACTTTGTTGCGGCAGCTTGCCTGGCCGTTGGTTCAAACCATCGGCATCTCGGTGATGGGCACACTGATCGGCATCGCAATCGGCGCGGCGCTATCGCTTCCCGCAACCTCGACTCTCATTTTCACGGGCGACGATGAAGCGGGCAGCCGTTCGCTGATCACCCGCGGCGCCCGGGCCTTTGTATATTACGCCGCGCGTCTCACACTGAATTTGCTGCGTTCGATCCCGGAGCTCGTATGGGTGTTGATGTGCATTCTGGCAGTTGGCCTCGGTCCGTTTGCGGGCACGCTGGCGATTGGCTTGCACAGCGGCGGCGTCTTGGGCAAGCTTTACGCGGAAACGCTTGAGGAAGTGCCCGCGCGTCCAGTAGAAGCGCTACGAGCGAGCGGCGCGCGACCGCTGCAAATTCTGCTTTGGGGAATTTGGCCTCAAGCGCGCCCGACCCTGATAAGTTACACTGTGCTTCGATGGGAGATGAACCTTCGAGTCTCAACAATTCTCGGGCTGGTTGGAGGCGGCGGCCTCGGCCAGGCAATCTACAACAACGTTCAACTCGGGTTCTATTCGCGGACGACGACGATTGTAGCAATCGTTTACGTGCTCGTCATCACGATGGATTGGATGGGGGACAGGTTGCGCAGTCGCCGAACAGCGATCTGAATGGTCTCGCACGTAGTGACGAATTCATTCGTTCTAAGAACCGCAACGAATAAATTCGTTACTACGTAGGAGAATGAGACAGTGCCGAAAGACGAACAATATGACGCGATAGTCATTGGCTCGGGTCAAGCGGGCAAGCCGTTGTCCATCGCTTTTGCCAAAGCCGGATGGAAGACCGCGCTCATCGAACGCGATCACATCGGCGGCACTTGCATCAACTACGGCTGCACGCCGACCAAGACGATGTTCAACAGCGCGCGTGTGGCGTATCTTTCGCGCCGCGCGGCTGACTTCGGCGTACACGCCGGCCCGGTCACCGTCGGTATGAG
>DASXSR010000284.1:0-23501 GCA_036505875.1 Blastocatellia bacterium
CTTTACGATTCGCACTTGATTTGCGCCCGCGAGCTGCGTCCCTTTGCGATCGATGACGAAAGCTTGAGCGGATGTCGCGTCCTCGGCGCCCACGTGCTTCGCCAGCACCTGCTCGCCGTTTATGTAAACCGTCACGTTGTAATCGGGTGAAAGCTCCCTGCTGACTTTCACATAATCGATCAGTCCGAAAATCGCAAAGGCTGTTTGCCTGGTCGACTCCCAGTAGTATCCATTACCGCGATTTCCAACCAGCCAGCGCGCGGCCTTCGCAAGCAGCGCGCTCTGCGGATTGATGCGAGAGAGCGCTTTGACTGAAAGCGCCGTAGCCTCAGTGTCGTTCTCTACGGTCCAGCCGTGCGACGTGTGCTTCGATTCCCAATGTGCGTCGAAGTCGTTCGAGCGAGCCGATTGCTCAATCTCGCCGGCAACTTGCCGCGCACGGTTATCGTCGTGATGCTGCTTCAGCGCGAGCCCGAGCAGCGCGCGGCCATATGGCTGCAGCTGTCCTCGCCGCGCGAACAGGTCGTTGACCACCGACGCGTCGACGCTGCCGCTCTGGCCGAGCGCATAGATCATGTAGGCGCGCGTATCGGGATCAATCGCCTGTCCATCATCGTTTCTGTTCGACCCGACCATCTGCGCGAGCTTGTCACGACCTCGTGAGAGCCGCCCCTTATCGACCGGGTAGCTAGCACGGCTGGCAAGCGTAAGTCCGTCCACAACATAAGCAGTCATAAACGCATCGGTCTTATCATCCTTCCACCAGCCCCAACCGCCGTCGTCGTGCTGGTAGCCGTAAAGTCGATCCAGACCGCGCTGAACCTTTGTCGCGAGATCATTCGTCCCGCGAATCGATGCCGTCTTCACGTCTTTCAGCGCTTGAGCGACGATGACATTGGGCAAGAAGCTCGACATCGTTTGCTCAGTGCAACCGTACGGGTAACCGGTCAAGTAATCGAGCGCGCCGAACAGCGTGCCTGCAACTGAAGGCGACGCCTCAATTCGAAGCGAGCGCGCTTGCGAATGAGCGTCGGCAGGAAGATTCAGAGAAATTGTCTTGTCGTCGTTGTCACCCGAGAGCGTCGAGGCTCCGCCGAGCGTCTGCTTCAATCCGTGCGGCACAACTTCCAAAGGAATCTCAACCGCGTCGGACTCCTGATCGGTCAGCGCCTTCGCGAGCAGCTTCACGTTGCCCACCTGATTCGCCGCGACGCGCCAATTGATCCGGTGCTCGCCCTTCTTAGCAATCGTCACCGTTTGCGACGCCGAGTCGAGAAGTCTCGCGCCGGTCACGTCAATCGATATCTGTGTTGTCTTCGCCGATTCGAGATAGTTGTGAACGATCGCCGAAAGCGTCACCGTGTCACCTTCGGTCATGAAACGCGGGGTCTCGAGCCTGAGGATCAGGTTCTTTCTCGCGATAACCTTCGCGATCGCCGAGCCAACGCGAGTATCGGCTGTTATGCCGCGCACGGTCGCTCGCCAGGTTGTCAAGTTATCAGGCAGTAGGACGGTGACGCTTGCTTTTCCGTCCGCGCCAGTCACGATATCCGGCTGCCAGAAGGTCGTGTCCTTGAAATCCTTTCGAATGGTCGGCTCGGCGTACTGACCTTCATTCTTGAAGTCCGCCAATTGATAGGCGCGTTTGTTCTCAGCGATCTTCAGCGGCTTGTCGCCCGAATGTCCTTTGAAGCTGTAAGAGATTGTGAAGCTCGTCTGCACTTGATTGTAGCGCCGCCCATAAAACGATTTGCGAATGTCGCGCGTCTGATCAGGGCGGATGCTGTAGATCGCTTCGTCGACGACACCCAGACTCAATTCAACGCCAGCCGCCGGCGACTTGTCCGAATTGCGGGCAAGTATCGTGTAATGGGCTGTTTCGCGTGGTTTGTACTCCTTCTTGTCGGCGAGCACTTCGATGTCCAGGAACTTGCTTCGCGCGGGCACGCTCAATAGGCGATCGTGCGTATACATCTCGCCGTCCTTGATATACGCGACGCTCAGATAGACGTTGGGCTCAAATCGCCCCTCGATTGGCACGTCGATCATAACCGCCCGCGACGGAGAATCGACAACGCGAGCGGTCAACACACCGGTCAGCTCCGTCGTTACCAGCAGATGGGCCTTGTCGGTTGGCAGCATCGCCAGCAGGTGAGCGGTCTCGCCAGCTTGATAAGACTTCTTGTCCGAGACGAGCTTGATCGCTTGCTCGTCGCCGTAAGACCAATCCGACCACTCGCCCTTCTTGTCTGCGATCCAAAGATAATCTTCGTTCGACGGGTATTGTTTCTTTCCATCGTTGGCGATCGTCTTGATAACGACGCTTCCCGGCCCTGCGACGGCGTAGTCGTAGCTTGCCTCGCCTTGCTGGTTGGTGGTGACATCGGCAGACGACAGATCTCGTTCGTGCATCGTGTAGCTGTACACGGTTCGGCCCGACTCATCCTGGCGAGGTGTCGAGTCCCAGCGACGCTCGACAAATTTCAGCGTGACGCCGGCCGCAAGCGGCTTGCCTTCGTAGTCGCTGGTGCGGATTTGGATCTTTGCGGTATCGCCCTCGTAGTAGACATAACGATCTGTGCGAGTGTTAGCAACAACGTTTCCCCGCGTGCCGACGAAGCTCGCGCGTGCTTCCATGGTGCGCCGCGATTGATCGGTCACCTGCGCTTCGAGACGATAGGTGTAATCATAGGAGTCTTTTTCATCGGGCTTGGGCACTTCGAATTCGACATCGAGTTTTCCGTCGGCATTCAACACCGCCTGACCGTCTTTGACCATGTCGTTGCCGTAGCCGTAACCGCCTTCATCTGCAGTTTCGGTTTCATCGAGGCCGGCGTTCTCCTCATCCGCCCACCACCACGGGTAATAGCGGCTGCGATAAATGTAATACTGCACGTCAGCTTCCTTGACCGGCTCGCCGAAGAAGTAGCGCGCTTCGATTGCGAACTTGATCTTCTCGCCGACCTGGGCAAACTTTTTCGGCGCGGTCACGGTGACTTTGTATTCAGGCTTCTTATATTCCTCGACCTCGAAGTATTCGCTCGCGCTCGCGCCTGCGGCTCTCGCGATGATGCGATACTGCCCGAGCGGTGCGCCGCCGGCGATATCGACCGCGCCGCTGAAGCTCCCGCGGGGAGTCAGCTTCAGATCGGTGTCAAACACCTTACCCCCGTTGGGATCTTCGATTGTCGTCTTGACCGAGCCGGAAGGAATTTCATAACCGCGATCACCCTGAGTTCGAAGAATGCCTCGAAAGTAAACCCGCTGCGCAGGTCGGTAGACTGGACGGTCGGTGTAGATGTAACTGGTTAGGCCTCCGCCGCCTTCGCTTTCGCCTTCGCCCTCACCTTCCTCTCCGGCGCTGCGATAGCTGCCGAAGTAATAAGGCGCCAGATCAGAGATCGCGAAATGATCGCGATCTCGCGCGGTGACAAGGTACGAGTTCTGCCGCTCGCGCGCATTCTCCGCTTCGGGATCGTAGTCCTCGGGCGTCTGCTGGGGTTTAGGTTTCGCTTGCTCGACGCGAGTCCTCAGGATGCCGCTCTTATCGGTGGCGCCTTTGGCGATCGTCTTCTTAGCCTTGATGATTTCGATACTCACCCCGTCGCGAGGCGCGCCGGATTTCCGGTCTGCGGCGTAAACGAGCATCTCACCAGTCGGAGCAGTCTTCTGGATCATCGTAAGATCGGTCACGATCGCGATTGTGTAGGCGTGTAGGTCGGCATTGACCGCTTCGACCAGATACACACCCGGATCGCGCTTGCCGAGCATCACCATTCGCGTGTCGTAGAGGTTATCGAGCGGCGTGAGCTTCTCGCGCCAACTGGTGACCAGTTGATCCTTGAGCATCGGAAGGCGAGCGTAGTCGGCGACGTTCAAAGGCTCGCGATCGCCTTCGCGGCCCAGCTTCTGATTCAGCGACTCCCTCGTGCCGCGGCGAAGCTGATTGCGAAAATAATCCTTAATCGATTTGAAGAACGAGACCTTGAATTCGCGGACCCTCTCGAGCACCGACGGCTCCTTCTTCATAGACGCGACGATTTGGACCTTCTCGCCCTCGCCCATCTTGTGAGGATCCTCAAGTCCCTTAAAAAACTTCACTGGGTCATCAACTCGGTAAAGCCGAAAGTCGAGGTTGTCGATGCTCGCGTAGTTGATCCACACACGCGCGCGATCGGCGGTGCCGTAAGTCCGGTTGGTCGACAGCGAGAAGTAAGGCTTGGAACTGGCTGTGGAGGCCGATCCTGAGCCAGCCGGCGTTTCAACAGCCCCGCTCTGCGCGCGCAATCGCAATGTTGAAATTGACAGCGCGCCCGCGATGATCGCCAAGTAGATCGAAACGACAATCAAACCACGGGGAACACGGGGAGCACGGGGAAAAGAAAATCTAGATTGAAACACGTCTGATGCCCTCCTTAAGAAGCTGTCTCTTGAAGTTGAGGATGTAGCCGCGCTTGAAGCGAAGAAGTTTGAGGTAGTTTATAACTTGCGCCAGTTCGATCGACGTTATCGTGTCGAGACACTTGAGTTCAAGCAGCAGACAATCAGCGACGATAATATCCGCGCGGAATCCGACACCAAGATCCTTTCCGTGATACAAGACGGGAATCTCGACTTCGCGTTCGGCTGGAATCTTTGCTTCTGCAAATTCGACCATCAACGCTCGCTTGTAGACAGACTCAAGCAATCCAGGACCCAGCTCGCGATGAACATTGGTCGCAGCGGTGAGCACGCGGTCAATTAACTCCTCGCTACAGTCCTTTAACTCCCCGTGTGCCCCGTGCTCCCCGTGGTTTGCTTCTCTTCTTGCGAAATACATTTGCCTTACTCCAGGACTTTCAGTCGGTAGAAGCCGAGAAAGTTAGGGTTGTTTTCGATCGGTCGCCATCGTTTGTCTGGATGATGATCGAGCACTGCAAGCCGGACTTTCTTGACCGCGCCTTCATCAGACGGCGAAGAGCCAGTGTGATAGACTAGCCAGTCTGCCGCGCCCTCGCCGTCTCTCAGCGGCTCGCCGATGAAGAGCATTACGTGATAGGGGAACTTCTGGACCCACGGCTGATGAAAGAAGAGCAGATCGCCACGCTCGGCCCGACCACGGTTGCGGCTAACAAAAACGCAGTTGAAATTCTTTAGCGTTCGCGCGTCGGCAAATTCAGAGAGCTTGCCGTTTGTAAGATCACTCTCTTGAAAGGCGCCGAAGTCTGTGCGGAACAGTTTCTCACCCAACGGATTCGTCTCGAGCGTGAACGCTCGCACATCAGGCGCGACCGCCTCATATCCGGCGCCCATCTTCTGAAACCAGGACCTGTCATGCTTGCGAAGCGCTTCGCGCAACGCAAAACGAGCCAGCCCTGCGCAGTCCCGCTGCTCCGCGTTCCATTCCGCACTGGCTTGATAAAATTGCATCTCGGCGATTGCTGCAAACCATCGCCGGAAATTTTGCCGGTCGTCGAACGAGCGCAACTCGGCCTTATCTGGAATGCCGTCGCCGTCTGAATCGACGGACGCGTCCACTACCGTTCTAACTGGATTACTGTGAGCTTGCGACGAGTGGCCACAGGCAATAAAACCACAGGCAAACAACGCGACTAGGAAGTAAGCGACGCGCAACCGCACTGGGCGATGCCTCCTGCAGGGATAGCTCACAGTTTGTCACAGATTGAAGTCTGTGCGACGACCCGCCGGATTATATGGCTACCTGACACTCAAGTCAAAACGCACGGGAGCGAACTGGCGCCAAACGTTGCGCGAGTTCGGCGACTCCTTTGTAGCTTTTTCCTGCGATTTGGTTGTACCTTACTTTTCGCAAGCGTGTGAGCGAACTTGATGCCGACGGTTTTTTGTCCTATACTTGCGTCTCCATTTTTCGTTTAAGTCTCCAGGCGCAGACCCCGATGCGCAGAAGAGCCGAGATCAATCTTAATACGAAGAGTATCAGGGCTTCGCGAAAGTAACTCCCCAAACTCAGAGTTTCGATAAGGAAGCGTGGCGGTAAAACCCTCTACAATCAGGCGTGCGGGGAGGTTTTCGCTCTTGCAGCCGCTTGGCGTGCGGGACTTTCGACTGCTGTGGCTCGGTCAGAGTGTATCGCTGTTCGGCGATCAATTCTATCTTGTTGCGCTGCCTTGGCTGACTCTGCAGTTGACTGGGTCCGGTTTGGCGCTGGGTACGGTCTTGATGCTCGCCGGCGGCTCGCGGGCGATTTTCCAACTCTTCGGCGGGGCTCTAAGCGATCGGGTCGCGCCGCGCGTGCTGATGATCGTCTCCAACGTAGCGCGCGCATTGGCGACGGCGGCGATTATGACACTGGTGGTTACCGGTGTCGTCCAGCTGTGGCATCTTTACGTTCTTTCCGTAATCTTCGGCGCGCTCGACGCGTTCTTCGTTCCTGCGTCCCTCTCGATTGTGCCGACCCTCATTGAGAGAGAAATCCTTACAGCAGGCAACGCACTGCTTCGCGGCACCAGCCGATTTATGTCGCTCATTGGGCCGGCGATCGCAGGATTGGTCGTTTCTCATCAGAACCTCGGAACAGCGTTCGCGGTGGACGGCGCAACGTTTGTTTTCGCTGCCTTTATGATCGGTTTGATGAGCGAACGGAGACGGCCTGGGGCTGATCAACCATTTGACGGGGAAGCCGAAGGACCGTTGCCAGTCAAAGGGTTACTGGCGTCAATCGGCGAGGGACTGCGATATGCCTGGAAGCACCCGTTGGTTCGAGCGCTGCTGTTCTTCATCGCGGCATTCGAATTCTCATTTATCGGCCCGTTTTCGGTTGGGCTTGCGGCGATGGCAAAGACTCGTTTCGCGATGGGAGCCACCGCTCTCGGGTGGATGCTCTCCGCTTTCGGAGGCGGAATGCTAGCGGGAACGCTTTTGGCTGGCTCGATCAAGATGCTCAGACGTCGTGGCACAATAATCATAAGCACGAGCTTCTTATCAGGCGTCGGATTTATTCTGCTGGGTTTCGCGACCCACCTGGCGTGGGCAAGCGTGATACTTGTATTCATCGGTTTGGCAGCAGGTGTGGCGAACATACTAGTCCTCGCTTTGCTGCAGTCGGAAACTGATCGACGACTGTTGGGACGCGTGATGGGGCTACTGCTGTTTGGCTCGATCCTGCTCGAGACGCTGTCTTACGCGGTTGCGGGTGTAATTGTGGATGTGAACCTGACTGTGCTCTTCCTGGGCGGCGGTGTAATAATGGCCGTCGTCAGCACGCTTACAATGGCAGGCCGAACGCTTTGGAATACGGAGTAATACATCCCGGTGTTGACAGGTCGGCATGCCCTGAGAGATAAACTGCGGAGCGGTTATGGAGAACTTGCTGCACGACGTTCGGTTCGGTCTCCGCACGCTGATAAAGAATCCAGGCTTCAGCGCGGTTGCAATAATTGCATTAGCGCTGGGCACCGGGGCTAACAGCGCTATCTTCAGTGTCGTGGATACTGTGCTTCTGCGTCCGCTTCCTTACGGGAACCCGGACCGTCTTGTGCTTGTGTGGACCAGCAATCCCACCACTCCTCGTGACGCGATGTCGGTCCCTGACTTCTTTGAATATCGCGGCCAAAATCAAGTCTTCGAGGAGTTGGGCGCCTTCTCCTACGACGATTTCAACATTACTTCGGGCGACGAGCCCGAGCACATTGCCGGCACGATGGTCTCCGCGAATTACTTCGACACGTTGGGCGTCAACTTTACACGAGGTCGCGGGTTCCTGCCCGGCGAGGACCAGGCGCTCGCGGAGCGCGTCGCCATAATCGGTGACGGATTGTGGAAGCGGCGCTTCGCCTCTGATCCGAACATAGTGAACCAGACGATCCAGCTGAACGGCGCGCCATTTACTATCGTGGGCGTTGCTCCTCCGAGTTTTCAATCCCCGAATCCAGAGGATAAACCCGAGCTTTGGGTGCCTATTGCGTTGGACGGAGGTGACAGGTTTCGAGTTCCATCGGTGACCAGCCCGGAAACGATTAAGGACCGTCGAAATCGGTTTCTGATCGGCATAGGCCGCCTCAAACCGAGCGCCAGCCCAAAGCAGGCGCAAGCCGAGATGGACACGATCGCGGGCCGGCTCCGGGAACAATACAAGGACACCAATGCGTCACTGGGAATAAGCGTAGTGCCGCTGCGTGAGCACTTCGTCGGCAAGATCGAAACTGCTTTGACTCTCCTGCTTGGAGCAGTAGGCTTTGTGCTGCTTATCGCTTGCGCTAACGTCGCCAATCTGCTTCTTGCGCGATCGGCCGCACGCAAGAAGGAAATCGCCATTCGCGCGGCGTTAGGCGCAGGTAGATTTCGCTTGATTCGACAGTTGCTCACCGAGAGCGTGTTGCTGGCGATGGTCGGCAGCGGGCTCGGACTGCTGCTTGCTTACGGTGAGATCAAAATATTGATCGCCCTAAATCCCGCTAATATCCCGCGCCTGAATGAAATCCATATCGACAGTCGGGTGCTGGCCTTCAGTTTTGTGATCGCGATAGTGACTGGCCTGGTGTTCGGCCTCGCGCCGGCGCTCGATTCTTCGCGAACGGATCTGAACGAGACGCTCAAGGAGGGAGCGCGGGGATCAACCGGGGGCCTCGCGGGTCAGCGCATACGGAGCCTGCTGGTTGTCTCCGAAGTGGCCCTTACAGTTATGCTCTTGATCGGCGCGGCACTGATGATGAGGAGCTTGTACTTGCTGCAGAAGGTCAAGCCGGGCTTCAACCCGGAGAATGTTCTAACGATGATGGTTAATGTGCCTGCTTACAAATACTCAAAGGACGACCAAATCAGAACCTTCTACCAGCAAGCGCTCGATCGCATTCAGTCGCTGCCCGGAGTGCAGTCGGCGGCAGCCATCACCAGTTTGCCGCTGACCACGGCGGTCATCATTAGGCTGCGCTTCAGCATTGACGGGCGGCCTCCCGCCAGTCCTAATGAGGTTCTCCGAGCGAACTTTCGAGCCATAAGCTCCGACTATTTTCGTACGATGAGCATACCGCTCTCGAAAGGACGCTACTTCACTGAACAGGATCACGACAAGGCGCCTGCGGTCGTTATCGTCAACGAAAGCTTTGCAAACCGCTTTTGGCCGAACGAGGACCCTATAGGCAAGCACTTGACGATTCCGTTTGTCGGCGGCTCACGAGAAGTTGTTGGAGTCGTCTCCGACGTCAAGCATTCGAGCCTCGATACTGAATCGGGATTGGAGATGTACGTTCCTTATACGCAGAAGCCGTTCAATTTCATGGCTCTGGTCGTCCGCACAACGGGCGACCCAATTCGAATGGCCCCGGCGGTCCGCGGCGAGATCCTTTCGATTGATCGTAGCCAGCCCGTCTACGACGTTAAGTCCATGAGCCAAATAGTCGGCGCGTCGGTGTCACAGCCGCGATTGTACACGCTGCTCCTTGGGATATTCGCTACACTGGCGGTCGTCCTGGCCGCAGTAGGAATCTATGGCGTCATGAGCTATTCGGTAACTCAGCGCTCTCATGAAATCGGCATTCGAATGGCTTTAGGGGCCGATCGAAGCGACATATTGAAAATGGTAGTTGGAAACGGAATGTTGCTCGCTGCCATCGGCATGGCAGTAGGACTAGGCGCGGCTTTTATCGCCGCGCGCGTCCTGGAGAGCTTACTTTTTGGCGTCGGCATAAGGGACGTCACGACATTCATCTCGGTTCCACTTCTGCTGGCCGCGATTGCATTTCTCTCCTGTTTTATCCCCGCCCGAAGAGCAACGCGCATAGATCCGATGGTCGCGCTCCGATACGAATAGCGAGATGTGTGTAGCTGCTTCACAGGTGTGAACCAGCTACACAGTTTAGCTAATTCGCTGAGTGCTTGAACTTACAGTTAATCTCCTCGGAGGTGTGTAGCTGCTTCACACATCTCGACGACTGTCGCCGAAACGAAGTACTTGCTAAGTGTTGAAAATGCGTAGCCGATTTCATCCGCGCGCGTACTCACCGGGCGGCACGCGCATTGCCCAACATCAGGTGTCCGAGCAAGAGAAACAAGACTCGGACTAAAAATCAAAAAGGAAAAGGAGATTGCCATGTGTGAAGGTTTTCTGATAAGCGATCTGAAATGCGAAGGGTTACTTCTGGCAGACTGAATCTGCCGGGTAGCTAGCCTCAAGTCAATCGGAAGCAAACAAGAAACGAAACAAGTAGATGCTTCCACCATGCGATGGGAGTTTCCCAAGAAAGTGAAGAAGATGACAATGTTCAAAAAGGGAACCGACAGTGAAATGGGCGTGATCTTTGACGAGATCGAACTCGAATGAGTGATCGCCCCTCGTCTTTAACGGAAGCCGTTTGAATTCCCCAAATCCCGCGCCCCGGGGCAGCGGCCAGATCAGAGGCCTAACCATCTGTTAGGCCTCCTCTGAAAGTAACTTGAAGACTCGGAGGAAGCGGCGCCAATGAACCGCGGCACGAAGCTCAACGAAGCGGTCGAGCAACTGGAACGTCGAATGATTCGAGACGCGCTCCGTCTGTCAGAAGGCAATATTGCGCGGGCCGCCAGGGAACTCGGTCTCTCTCGGAAGGGGCTTTATCTGAAAATGGAGCGGCTGAACTTCCTGTCCGAATCCGTTCGAAGCCCGCAGTCATCCCAAACTGTGGTCTCCGAGGATCTGGCTCCATCAGACGAATTAATGTCGTCGTGACCTGCTTTGCTAGCAGACGACATTCAAGATGTAATACAAGAAGCAAATACCCACAACCGATAAGAACTGACCAAATCAAGACCCCCAATCCGCCAGATTGACTGCATTGCGTCTTTCTGCCTGACTGGTTCGGTCTTTCTTAACCTTCTCTTCGAGGCGCTCTAAGCGGTTATCTCACGCGTTTACTGCACTTAGCATAGGGACAGCCGTGGGCACAGGCTTTGCCATATGCGCCCAGGTGGTCATCGCACGTTAGCTATTGATCAAAGGTTTCAAGTAGGGCGATGAACGAGGGACTAAATCGGAATAGTCGTGTTTACCAGCAGGCTGTGAGCGTCTTAGGTATCGCCGCCTGGCTTATTGCGGTTGCGCGAATTTGCACGGGCTATGGGTGGCGCGACCAGTTTACTTTTCTTTCGCTGGTGCCGTTGATAATCATCGGCGGCATGTTCAATCAAACTTTCCGACTGCCGCTGGGCTCGAAATTCACAAAACAAAGAGTTATATTCACGCTCACCGACGGCTTTGTGGTTCTGATTGCGTGCTGGTTCGGGGTCGCGCCGGCGGTGTTCCTTGCCGGGATAGAAGCGTTCACCTCGTCGCGGCGCATTGCCCGCCGTCTTTCCAACAACTTTTTCTCCTCGGCGATGATGTCCCTCGGAGCTGCGGGCGCTTCGTTGACGCTGGGCGCGGTGCTGCGTTACGGCTACGGCGAAACGATCGGGACGGGTCTAAACCATACGCCGCTGGCGGTGGCCGTCGCAATGCTCGCCGGCAGCGTCGCGCAGATTGCAATCAATGTTGCGTTGCTCTCGACATTGTTCGCATTGCGCCAGGACGACCGCGCCTGGGCTGTCCTGAAGGGTTTCCTTTGGGCTGTTCCGATGTTTCTTCCGAACAGCGCAGTAGCCTACCTGATGTACTATGCGCTTCAGCGCGACTTAAAGATGATCGTGGTGATCGGCGGGCCGGTCTTCCTTGCGCTGTATTTCGGGCAGCGCCAGTTTCGAGAAGGCGTTGAGAAACGCATTAGCATGATGGAGAAAGCCCACCGCGAAACGATCGAAGCGCTGGCGGTGGCGATCAACGCCAAAGATGAGGTTACTCACGAGCACGTATTGAGAGTTCAGATTTATGCTGCTGGAGTGGCGCGCCTTTTGGGATGCTCGAACGCCGAGATCGACGCCCTTAGGGCGGGCGCGCTGCTTCACGACATCGGCAAGATCGCGGTGCCTGATTACATCCTCAACAAGCCCGGTAAACTCACCGCCGCCGAATTCGAAAAGATGAAGATCCACACGCTTGCCGGCGCACAGATTCTGAGCCGAGTCGAGTTTCCATACCCTATCGTACCGGTTGTCCGGCATCATCATGAGCGATGGGATGGGAAAGGGTATCCCGATGGGCTCGGCGGAGAGAACATTCCGTTGACCGCTAGAATATTGTCGGTCGTCGACTGCTTCGACGCCGTCCGCGAAGATCGACAGTACCGAAAAGGTATGACGCGAGAAGAGGCGATCGACTTGATCATGCGGGGCAGCGGAACGCAATACGATCCGCGAATCGTCGGCACATTCATTGCGCATCTGCCCGAGTTCGAAGCGGAAATTCTCGCCCACCGCGACACGCCAGCGCCGACTTACGGAATCGAGCCCACCGAGCAGCTTTCCGAGGCCGCGCGGCTCGTCCCGCCGGCGGCAGGACTGGCTGAGGATGACGCAGTTAAGCAGGCTGATCCAGTCATCGATGACGTGAGGGGTTTGTGTGATCTGGCTCAAGCCGTTATGAGTGCTCGCGAGCAGGATGAAGTCATCTCGGCTTTCGTCGAGAAACTGAGCTCAATAGTGCCCTTCTGTCTCTGCGCGGTTACGATGGCTGATTCGCAAACCGGAGAAAACGCTGTCGCATACGCGGCCGGTCAACACTCGATATTCCTCACGGGCCGCAGGATCGCTCCAGCTGAGGGCGTTACCGGCTGGGTGCTTACCAATCAGAAGCCGTTCTGCAACGCGGATCCAAAACTCGATCTTCCCGCATCGTTGACTGAGCAGTTCGGTGGTTACAAGACGCTGGCAGCTTTCCCGATAATAAAGGGATCAGTTATGTACGGAGCGGTCACAGTGTATTCGTCGGCGCTTGGTGAGTATTCGCAATATCATCAAAGGCTGATGCGAGAAGCGGTGGCGTTGATGTCGACCGCGCTGGCGACTCTGGGCGAGAAGAGGCTCACTAGAACCGCGCACTCAGGACTTTCCGACTCGGTGCTCGAGTACGAACTCACACACTGAGGAATCACGTAGGTGGGGAATGCCGACTCCCGCCCCGCCAATGTTACGAGCAAAGATCAATGAAGTCTTTCAGCCCGGACCGTGAATGAAACGGTCGTCAGCCGATCCCCCCTCTGAAACTGTGTCCAAATTCGATAGATGCCGGGCCGCGGCAAGAAAGCATTGAAAGTCGCGTCGGGCCCGCCTCGCAGCTTCGATTTGTCCCCCGTCTCAGGGACGACCTCCTCAGGGTGTGAGTGAACGTAATCTTCCCGATCCTCGCTCAGGACCAAGGTGTGGCCCCACGCGCCGAGATAAGGCACGAGATCGCGGATTGGTTGACCAGTTGAAGCATCTGTCAGGTGATACTTCAGCGCAACCGGCTGACCCGCGATGATCTCAGCCGGCTCCAACTTCAACTCGACCTTCATTCCCTCAACGACTTTAGTAAATGACGCGTCGGGCGAGAGCCGCGGACGAGCAGCCATCAAATCGCTCGTGTAGCCGGCAGTCGTCAGGTTCTGCTGAAGCACCTGCGGCGCTCCGTCTCGAGGATAGAAGTCGGAATAAATCTTGTAGTTTCCCGCCACAGGCAGCACAGTCTCGATCGTGAAGCTGCCGTCCGGCTGCATAGTCGGATGAATATGCTGAAACTCCGATAGGTCCTGGCTGACGATGAACAGGTGAAACAGCTTTTCGTGAGTTATATAAAACTCTTTTACCTGCTCTCCGGTTTTAGGATTGAATATGGAAAACCGCAGTCGCAACTTTTCGTTGGGCTTGGGCGCGCCTGGAGAGCATTCAAAGCGCAAGTTGAATTCATCGGCGATCGACGGAGTGACCGGGACCAACGTCATCCCACACCTGGGACACTTGCCCGGCGCGCCGGCTCGAACGTCGGGGTGCATTGTGCAGGTGTATTCTTCGGTTTGCCGAACGACCTCGAGCGTTCGCTGGCTGGGAGCAGTAGACTGCTTGGCGGTCTGCTGCCCGTCGCCAGACGGTGGGTGCGCTACGAGCTTCATCCCACACTTCGGACATTTTCTCGGTTTCGACGATTGAACTTCTGGATGCATCGGGCATGAATAGACAACTGACGTCTGATAAGCCGAAGCAGGTTTGAAGCAAAAGCCCGCCGCACACGAAAGAGAGATAATAAGCAGCGTAGTTGCTCGCAAGAAACTCGATCCCCGATGAACTGATAGTCGCGGTTGCGCGTCGACCGCGTAGAGAAATGATAACGCGATTTCGTCCTAAGCTTCAATTGGAGGTCGGTTTCAACCACACAGAGTGTATTATCAGGGATTCAACAATGGCGCTCGACTGCCGCAGCCATCACCAGTCAGAGTGCGGACGAGGGAAAGTTCTCTTGAAGAGAAGGCGCAGATCGCGCTGCGGCTTATCAGGTTGCTCGGGCGGCGCTGCGCCGGGTGTCCCGAGGGGTTCACTAACTTGCCGAAACTTATAACGAATTAACGCACGGACGTTGATTGGCTTGGTGTCTCGGGTCGCGGGCTTGAACTTCAGTTGATGAACGGCGCGCGTGGCCGCCTCGTCCAATCCGAATCCCGCCCAACGAGTTATTTCAACCGCGCCTACTTCGCCGTTTGAGCGAAAGACTGCCATCGCTTCGACGGTGGCTGTAACGTCGGCCAGCTCGGCTTGGCTTGTGTATTCGGGTTTGACTCGATTCAAGAACTCCGGCGGCTTGAATCCGACCGCGCGCGGCGAATCGTCTGCAGGGATGTCTTCGATGAGATCGAAGCCTGCCGAGCTTCGATCGGCAGATTGCGGAAAGACCTGAGCGCGAATCTGCGTAATGCGATCAACGAATTCTGACGCACGGCGCTCGAGGGTCTTTGTGACAGCGTTCAGAGCAGATTCTCGTGTGACCGCCTTCTCAGAAATGAACTCAAAGTCTGCAAGTGCGCCGGTTCTTCCATCGACGATCATCACAGCAGCGTAAGCTTGCTGGCGCGATTCGCCCTCGTGCTCGCTTCGAGCGAACACCTCTGTTTTGCCGATGATGAAAAAGTCGCAGCCGATGGCGGCCGCAAGTTTACGGGCCTCGTCTTTGCTCAGGTTGATCGAGCCGTCGTAGCCGATTCCGGTCAGCGCCGGATGAATCATCGACTGATCGACCAGAATTGTTCTTTGGTCGCGGGCAAGCACGCCGGTCAACGCGGTCTCGATCACTCGCGAGTCAGTGCCTGACTTCGCGCTAGTGAAGCCAACTACGGCAACGCGCATGTTAGGTTGTGGCATGTGCGCTTCGACGGAGAAGTTCAGGGCGGCCGATGTTGCATCGCCGCAAGTGGCGAGGTTGAGCGACAGGATCAAGGCCAGAATGCAACCAAGGTTCATAAAATAGCAAACAGGTGGTCGCGAAATTCCTTGAAGGCATCGACCGCGTAGCGGTCCTGAACCCTTGAGGAATTCGCACGCTACGGTCACCAACCAAGCATGCTCCTGAGCGAGTTCAGCTACTGTACTTTCAGCCTCAACGCAAGCCAATCAACGAGCTGCTTCATCACGTCGTCCGGGATAGTGTTGGTACTGAGCGATGAGTACTCGCTTGGCGCGCCTGTCTTCGCAGGAAGGAATAGATGATTCAATCCCGTGAACACTCGCTCGCTAACATCTCGATTGCCCGCCTCGCGCGCCGCTTTTGCAATCATCTCCGCTTGATCTGCGGTAACCTGACGATCGAGTTCGCCTTGCAGTATCAATATCGGCTGGCGAACTTTGCGAATCGTCGGGAGCGGATCGTAAGTGAGAAAGTAGCGCATCCAGGGGCTACGCAATGCCTCGGGCGCGGAAGGATCATTTTGCGCGGCCTTACGAAGGTTCTCCGCGTTCTGGAAACGCTGCTTTGCTTTCTCTTCGTCAGTTAGCATCTGGCTGGTGTCGACTGGCTGGTTTTGCTGATAGAGAAGAATCTCGTCGCCGCGCTTTGCAGGTCCGGCCATCAGAACGACGGCTGCGATGCGCGGATCGCTTGCCGCCACCATCGGCCCGATCATTCCACCCTCGCTGTGCCCGAGGAGCGCAATGCGAGCAGGATCGATTTCTTTGCGCTTGCGAAGGTAATCGACTTGGGCGCGAGTGTCGCCTGCGAAGTCTGCGCTTGTGGCGGTCTTGAGAGTGTCTCGTCCTGTCGACTTTCCAATACCGCGGTCGTCGACTCGCAACACGGCGATGCCGCGACTCGCCAGCGCTTCCGCGATCTGGCGAAACGGCCTGTATTTTTCCAGCCCCGGCAGCGGCAGGTACTCATCTCGCGTTTGCTGACCCGAGCCGGTGATTGTGATAACGACGGGAAACGGCGGCTTGCCGGTCTTCGGCATAAGCAATGTGCCTGCGAGCGTGAAACCCTTCGCCTCAACGGTCACTTCTTCCGCGGTGAAAGGAGCGCCCGGCGGCGCGTTGTAATCGACCTCGGCCTCTTTCATCTTCGCGGAAAGGATCGCCTTGAACGACGGAACGAAGCTCGAATATTCCTCCAGCACAACGGCGAAGTTCTGCAAGGGCATCGCAAGCGTCGCTATTCGGCCCCGAGCGTCGACCCAGACAATGGCGTTCGACAGCCCTATCGTTATGCTGTAGCGATCCAACGGAACCGGCGCCGGAGAGGCGGCTATGCCAGTAGCTTGCACATCATCACGTGCTACTCGTTCGACCCTCGCGGTCTGGCCCGGGAAGATCGGGAGCTGCTGGACTCCACCCTTCGCCGAATCGTACCGCGCGAGCAAAAACTGATTCATGTAAAAAATATTACCGCCTAGGAGGGAGGCTCCCTTGTCGAACGGAAGCTCTTTGGTTACGCCGGAGGTTGTGATAGCGGCGGCCGCTCCTTTGACGACCACAGATTGATCGACAGGCTTTCCATTGACCGTGCCTTTCGTGCTGGAAGAGAGTGGTTCGCCCGCTTTGTTCACTTCCAGCGTCGAGTTCAGATCGAGCGTCGCCCCGGGGACTTTGAAATCAGTGTGTCCGCTTGCCGCGTATCCGCCATCGGCCTGGCATTTGATCTCGAATTCTTCACGGCCAATCGACTTGTCACCAAGCCAGAACGAGAATACGCCTTTCCCGCAGATGGAAGGCGCGAGTAACGGCGCCGCCGTTGGAAGCTTCTGCTGCGCAAAGCAATGAAATGAGCCCAGGAGGATGATGGCGAAGATGGAGAACTTTATTTTCATAGCTCACCTACCTGATGGGTCTTTGCAAGGTGAGCGTGCGAGGGATACCTTGCAAATCCCTCGTCACGTCAACCAGTTTCCAGCGTGATTTTTCTATCAGGCCCTTGATCGATTCTAGCTGACTGAACCCGATTTCGAAAACCAGATGCCTGCCCGGCTTCACATAACCGTGACCGTCCGAGATCAGACGACGATAGAAATCCAAGCCGTCAGGCCCGCCAAACAAAGCCTCGCGCGGTTCCCAGTCGCGGACTTCGCGCTGAATGAGTTCGGGTTTCCCCTCGTCGACGTAAGGCGGATTTGAGGCAAGTATGTCGACCGCGTCTTCAAGCCCGCGCTCCGCGAGCGGCGCCAACAGATCGCCGATTAGAAACTCGATTCTATCTGCCACGCTGTTCCTTTCCGCATTCCGTCGAGCGACATCGATCGCCGCGGACGAAACGTCGGTAGCAATCAATCTAGCCTGCGGAACTTTCCTGGCAACGGTCACTGCAACGCATCCGGATCCCGTGCCGACGTCCACAATCAACGGACTATCTTCTCTCAACTCGCGCGCCAACCTGATCACGCGCTCCACCAAGAACTCTGTTTCGGGCCTGGGTATAAGAACATCGGGTGTGACGAGGAAGTCCAACCCATAGAACTCCTGATGACCCGTTATATATTGAAGCGGCTCCCCGGCTGCTCGTCGCTCGATCAGAGCGAGATAGGATTGATATCCTGCATCGTCGATCTCGTCATCTGACCGCGCTATCAGATAGGCGTGGTCTACGCCCAACAAGTTGCCCAGCAACACGCCGGCGGTGCGTCGCGCTTCATCGACGCGAGCTTCAGCCAGTCGTCGCACTCCTTCGGCAATTGCTTCGGCTATTGTATGCAAGGTGATCAGACTGCGGCGGCGTTGAAACTGTGGTCCGGCGGCGCTCGTCACTTTATCTTTTTCGCTTCGCGGTCTCTGGCCTGGTGAAGAACGAGATGCGTCACTTTGCCGCTCGCGTCTTTGACAAAAGTGATCTGCGCATCCATCACTTTCAGAAAGAATTTTGTTTCCGATTCGGCGAACATCTGCGCTTTCGGCAGAGCAGATGCTTCAACATAAAACTTATCACCCTCGCGAGTGATCGCAAGAACAACATTAGCCGAAAGCTGGTATTCGCCGACGTAAGCGTCGAAGATCTTCGGATCGAGCGCAATCGTCTTCGGCTCTTTCGGCGCAAGCGCTGCGTTGTAGAATCCCGCAACGCCGTGCGCGATCCTGCCCGGATTTGCACCCGCCAGATTCGTAAGAACTATCACGGTCAGCTTGTCGTCAACGTAGCGCGCGATGTAGGTGGTGAATCCCTGCCACGCGCCGCCGTGCTCGATGATGTGATGACCGTTCGCATCGCCAAATCCCCATCCGAACCCGTATTTCTGCGGCTTGCCGTCATTGAGCTTCGCCGGCGTCCACATCTGTTCGAGGCTCGAACGCTTGAGCAGCTTCTCTGTATATAGCGCCGCGTCCCACTTCGTCATGTCAAGCACTGTGAGATATAGGCTGCCGTCGGCCGTCGTGTTCAAAGCAGGCGAAACCCACTCCTGATTCTTCAGCTCTCCTCTGACGGCGCGATAGCCCGCAGCGCGGTTCGGTATGATATCGGCCTCGTTGATGATGCGCGCGGTTGTCATACCGAGCGGCGCGAAGATTTTATCGCGCAGCAGGTCGCCGTAGAATTTGCCGGTCGCTTTCTTGATGATGATGCCAAGCGTCACGTAGCCGGTGTTGCTGTAGCTCCATTTCTCGCCGGGCTGAAAATCTAGCGGCATGGACCCGATCTTTTTGAGCAGCTCATCGTCGGTGTAATCCTGTCGCATATTGATTTGCGCATAAATCCGATTCGACAAACCCGACGTGTGGGTGAGCAGGTGACGAATGGTTATGTTTTTCCAGGCCTCGGGAGCATCCGCAATGTACTTGCTGATGTGATCGTCGAGTGCGAGCTTGCCTTCTTCGACGAGCATCATCACCAGCGTCGCGGTGAACTGTTTGCCGACGGAGCCGGATTGAAAGATAGTTTCAGGCCTCGCGGGGACGTTCAGCTCGATGTTGGCAAGTCCGTAGCCTTTAGCCAGGGCTACCTCGCCGTTCTTGACTATCGCGACTGAGAGGCCCGGAATGCGTTGATCCCTCATCTCGGCCTTGATGAATTCGTCGACCTTGTCGGTTTGCGCAAGGGCGGAAGATGAGATTAACAGTACCAGTAACGTCGCAATAGAAGACGCGCGTGTGCGGTGCATGAAAGTCTCCTTGCTGTAAGATTGACTTGTTGCTGAAAAAAATAAACGAGGCCGGGAGAGATCTGTTGATAAGCTTTAGCTTGTCGATTCGCTGGAGAGACTGCTGGCGACAAGCTAAAGCTTATCGGACCCGATGACCACGGACCAGGCGGATTTGACGGATAAACACTGATCAAGCCGACTCAATCAGCTTCCTTCTTTTCCTTCTTTTCCTTCTTTATGCCGCCGGCCGGGAATAACTCCTTGAAGGCCGCCATGAATCTTGCCATCTCCGGCTCGGTGCCTATCGACACGCGCAACCAGTTGTTCATCGGCGGGAATTTACGCCCAACCAGAACCTTGCGCTTCTTGAAGTCCTCTGCCACGGCGACGACATCCTTACCGACGTTCACCATGAAGAAGTTCGCTTGCGACGGGATTACTTCGTAGCCCCAGGCGCGCAGGTCATTGCAAGTCTTTTCGCGAAGCTCGACCGTCATCTGCTTGATCTTTTTCTCGTACGCCGCGTCCTTCAACGCAGCAACGCCGCCGTACTTTACCACGGCATTCAGTCCACCGCCGCCGAAGGCTCGCAAGCGTTCGATAATCTCTTTTGGCGCGAGCCCGTAGCCCAGGCGCATCCCCGCAAGAGCCGCGATCTTCGAGAAGGTTCGCGTCACAATCACGTTGCGTCCTTCCTGAACATAAGGAACCGAAGTCGCATACTCGGGGTTAGTCACGAAGTGATGATAAGCCTCATCGATCAAAACCGTAACGTCACCGGGAATGCTGTCGAGCAGCATCTTGATTTCCTGTTTTGGGATGATGTTGCCGGTCGGGTTGTTGGGGTTGCAGAGATAGACGAAGCTCACGTCGCGATAGTTCAGCTTGACCTCGCGGATGATTCCCGGAATGTCCATCCTATAGTCTTTCAGCAGCGGAACCTTGATCACCTCGGCCTTGCTGTTGGTGACGTGGCGATACACCGAATCGTAGCTTGGATCGACGCCAACCACTCGCTTGTGATCCGGCAGGAACGTTTCATCGACGATCCTCAGCACTTCGCCTGAGCCCGCCCCGAGTATCACGTTCTCCTTTTTCAGCCCGTGATGTTTGGCGATCGCGTCCACGATGCCGCCGTCGGGATACTGATAGCGATTGGCGTACTTGAAGGCGTCTTTCATGGCGGTCACGACGGCGTCGGAAGGGCCCCAGCAATTCTCGTTGCTGGCGAGCTTCGCCATCTCGTCGTAATTCTCGTCGGGATGCTCCTCACCCGGTTCACCGCCCTGCGCTTGTCTTTGTCTACCTTGCGCGAAGATGTCAAAAGAAGGAGCAAACCGGGCTAACCCGAAAGCTGCCGCCATTGAGCCGATGAACGTTCTGCGTGTCGCTGAATTGTCAATCATAGTGTGCCTCCGTCTTGAATTCTGCTTTGCGTCTTCGCGAGTCTCTGCATCTTTGCGCGAAGCGAACCCGGTTTCGCGCAAAGACGGCAAGGTCCCGCAAAGCAAAGGCTATCTCGACGCCGGCCAGGGGGCTCCCTGGTCCATCTTGGTCACCGGCGCGAGACCCTTGTACACGAATTTCTGCAACCTTCGTCCTTCGTACGTCTCGGTTGTATAGATGTTGCCTTTTGAATCCGTCGCGATGCTGTGAACTCCGTAGAACTCACCGGGCTGCCGGCCACCGTCGCCGAAACTCGTCAATACCTCGAGATTATCACGTTGTATGATGTAAACCTTTTGGTTGCGCCCGTCAGCCAAATAAATAAATCTCTGCTGCGGGTCCTTCGAGAAAGCGATGTCCCAAACCGAACCATCCGAGAGCGAGCGCCTTGCAATGAACTGCTCCTTAACGAATTTGCCATCCGGGGTAAAGACTTGAATGCGATCGTTCACGCGATCACAAACGTATAAGAACCCATCGTTTGAAAGCTCGGCACAGTGAACGGGATTCCGAAACTGCTGCGCGGGCGGCGCATCGGGATCGTATCGGCCCAGGTTCTTGTCGTCGGGCTTGTTGCCGTACGCGCCCCAGTAGCGTTTGAACTTGCCGGTGTCGGCATCGATCACGACAACCCGTTTGTTCAAGTAGCCGTCGGAGATATACGCTTCGTTGGCTTTGGGATCCACAAATATTTTCGCGACTCTTCCGAAGTTCTCAGTGTTGTTACTGCCGCCGTTCTTTCCCGCGTGCCCGAATTGCGCTATGAACTTGCCGTCTTGAGTGAACTTCAGGACTTGCGCATCATTCGTTCCGTTCCCGCCGATCCAGACGTTGCCTTTGTAGTCGATGGTTATCCCGTGATTCGACTCGGGCCACTCATAACCTTGTCCCGGTCCGCCCCAATGCCCGATCAGATTTCCCGCTTGATCGAACTCGAGAACCGGCGGCGCCTTCGAGCAACAGGTCCCGGTCTTCTGATCCAACGCGGCTTCGCTCGGAGACACAGTGTCGGGCCGGTGAACGATCCAGACGTGATCTTGCCCGTCGACGGCGACGCCGATCGTCATGCCGATGTACCAGTGATTGGGCAGCGGCTTGGGCCACATCGGATCGACCTCGAATCTCGGCGCCATCACCGGCGCTCTTCCCTCGGCGGTAGTTGTTTTGTCCAGCAGGCTTTGCGCGATAAACAGTGCCATAAGCAGCGCTATTAGAGATGCACCGATGTAGAGGTTTCGATTCGATTTCATGTCACCTGGCCTTAGAGTCGGTGCCGCGGTAGCGACCGTCTCATCATTGACCCGTTCGAAATGGCGACACTCGCTACCGCTCGCGGTACCGAAACTTCTGGACGCGTTTACCTTCATACATCTCGCCGGTGTAAACGTTGCCCTTCGAATCAACCGCGATGCTCCCGACCGCGTAAAACTGTCCGGGCATTCGACCCCCGTCGCCGAAGCTCGACACGGGCTCGAGCGTATCTCGTCTTAAAACCCAGATCTTCTTGTCTTGTCCATCGGCAACGTAGATGAATCGTTGCTGCGGGTCTTGCGAAAACGCGATGTCCCAAACCGACCCGTCGCCGAGCGTAGTCTTAGATACGAATGCTTCCTTCGCGAACTTGCCGTCTTTCTGAAAGACCTGAATCCGATCGCTCTGGCGATCACAAGCATAAACCAATCCGTCTTTTGAAATCGCTGCGCAGCTCACAAGTCGAAACTGTTTCGCCGGGGACGCGTTGGGATCGTACGGGCTCGGCCTAGCATCATCCGGCTTCTCTCCATAAGCGCCCCAGTGCCGCTTGTACGCGCCGGTGTCTGCATCGAACACCACAACACGATGATTGCCGAATCCGTCGGCGATGTAAACCTCATTAGCGGCAGGGTCGACTCTGACCGCGGCTGGCCGGTTCAATCCCGACGTGCTGTCGCTGCCTTCGACCTTGCCTGCGCGTCCAATTTGCAAAAGGAATTGACCAGCACGAGAGAACTTCAGGACGTGAGCGTCTTGCGCTCTTGGGGGCGCAGCTCCAGCGCTAGCCGCAGGCGCTGCCAGTCCGGCAGCCGCTATCCACACGCTCCCTTTATGATCGACGGCGATTCCGCCTGTCGATTGCGGCCAATCGTAACCTTGCCCAGGCCCTCCCCAATGGCTCACCAAATTGCCGGCTTGATCGAACTCCAGAACCGGCGGAGCCGGGACACAACAACCAGTCGGCGGATTCAGTATCCCGCCTTTTTCGTTGTTGCCGAGCGAGTCGGCGCCTCTGTGCACGATCCAGATGTGGTCTTGAGAATCGACTGCAATGCCGGTCACCGAGCCAAGCACCCAATGATTCGGCAGCGGCTTGGGCCACAGCGGGTCCACTTCGAATTTTGGCGGCTGAGTTTGGGATGCCTTGCTTTTTCCTTGCCCGCCGAAAGTCTCGATCGCAGGAGAAAGACACACGACGGCGAAACCAAGCGTGACCAGAATCGCGAACTTGTGCAGACCGAGCCGCCGTCTCATGTTGCTCATCCGTTCCTTGCTGTGCGAGCTGGTGTTACTCCACTGGTACGGAAGGACTTCAACGCGCGCCAGTATACATTCAATCCAGGTTCGGCTCAAGCATTCCGCTATTAGTTCTTCTTCTTGCCGAAGAGCCCCTTGATCTTGTTGACCGCTCCG
>DASXSR010000285.1:0-8207 GCA_036505875.1 Blastocatellia bacterium
CGGAGGAGGCGGTCGGCATTCTGCGAGAGCGCATCGGGACGCCAAACATCAGGGGTTAATGATTATGAAGAAAACAAAGACCAAGACCCGAGCCGGCGACGGCAAGACGCGACGGGCCGCGAAGACAAAAGAAGTCCCCAAGTCTCAATCAGCACCTGACACCAGTCTTGCAACCGACATAAGAAAAGCCTACAAGAATCGACTGATCCGCGACTATTTCAATAGGTCGCACTAAAACCCGGGAGCCCAGGCAATCAACCTTGCAACCAAGCTAACGGAGCAGACAAGGATGCCTGTGCTCCCAGGTCGCTCCTACTTCTTGCAACTTTCTTGCAAGTGATCCACACATCTAGACGGCCCCATCCACCCCTGTTACTATCATAGTTACCCAAGGGTAGATTACAGAACGAACAAGGGGTAGGGGTGATGATGTTGTCCACAAGTAGACGGCTTCTCAGAAGAGTTCACACCCAATAGCTGATAATTTCAGATATTGAAGTTTAACAAGGCGTCCCAGCGTCGTTACAAAACAGGAGTGTCAATGAAGCTGAACCTGTATCGTGTCCCAAGCTCGGAAAAACTTTCCACCAAACAATTGATAATCAAGAAGATCCTCTCGACCGCAGTCATAAGCCTGGCGATGGCAGGGGCCACCGTGGTTTTCAATTCTGCCCGGCGACACTGGATCAAACCAACTACGAACGTTAATGCTGAAGGTGAAGCCGATGCCACGAGCTCAATCCCGCAAGGGCTGAGTCGGCGGCGGGGCGCCTTCTATAAGGCGGTCGAGATATTGGCGGACGCAGCGGCAGAGAAGCCTCAACTTCTCAATTACTACAACCGGGTCACCAAGCGCGTGAAAGGTCGCGCCGTCGAAGGCGAAGACACTTCGGGTGTCGCGGTAGTCAAGCCGCTTCGCAAGATCAACACCCAAGGTATTGACGCGATGACCGTCAAGGCCGGCGCGGCGACTTCTGATGGACTCACCGCGTTTGCTAAGAACCTGATTCCTGCGTCTTCGGCAACAACGGATGAATCAACGCCTCAAACCGAGGAAGTTCAAACTGAAGAGAGGCAGTTCACCGTCGGAGATATGAGTTTCGATACCAACATGGCAATCGAACATTGGATGAACTATTACACCTCGACGCCGAGCGGGCGACGGACAATGAAGATTGGTATTCAGCGCTGCAGCTCTTACCTTGACATGGCGCGCGCCGAATTCCGCAACGCGGGAGTTCCTGAAGACCTGGTTTGGCTGGCGTTTGTGGAGAGCGTCTGGAACCCGCGAGCCGTTTCACCGGCGGCCGCCGGCGGCCTCTGGCAGTTCATTCGCCCGACCGCCACGGATTACGGTCTCAAGGTTGACAACGGCATTGACGAGCGCGCGGACCCGATCAAGCAGACACACGTCGCAGCCGTATACCTTCACGATTTGTACACGATTTTTGGCGACTGGGCGCTGGCGATGGCCGCTTACAATTCCGGCGAGCCTCGGGTGGCTGGCGCCATCGCAAAGAACGGCCGCGCAGATTTCTGGGAGCTGTACGATAAAGAGTTGTTGCCGAAGGAGACACGCGATTACGTGCCGAAGATTCTTGCTGCCATAAAGATCGCAGGCCGCGCCGATGAGTACGGGCTTGCGCCAAAGACGGAGACTGAAACCGCGATTGGAAGCTAACGCCTCTTGCTAATCTCAGGTTTGACACCCCGGAGGCTGCGCCCGCAGCCTCTTTCTTTTTTGATCGAGGCCCCACATCCTAAAGCATCCAGTTGCCACTCATTCTGCGCAATGGGAGAATGATCTGGAGTGAGCAAGAAAGCGAAAATCATCGGAGTTCCGATGGATCTCGGCGCGGGGCGTCGCGGAGTCGATATGGGTCCGTCGGCGATTCGCATCGCGGGACTCAATCAAGCTGTCGCGCTGCTCGGCTACCAGGTGACCGACGCCGGCAACGTCCACGTTCATCCTCCGGAGGCGGTGGAGGAGATGAATCCCCGCGCGCGCTATCTGGCGCAGATCGCCGACGCGGCCGAGGAGCTTGCCGGCCGGGTTGAAGCTGCGCTCGAAGAAGGCGCGTTGCCGATCATTCTGGGAGGCGATCATTCGATAGCCATCGGCAGCGTTGCGGGGCTTGCTTCTTACCATCGCAAGCGCGACGAACACGTTGGTATTATCTGGCTGGACGCGCACGCGGATTCGAACACGCCGGAAACAACGCCGTCGGGCAACATTCACGGCATGCCGTTAGCGGCTCTCTTGGGGTACGGCGCGCGCGAGCTGACCCACGTCGCGGGCTTCGCTCCGAAGGTCTTGCCTGAAAACTCGGTCATCATCGGCGCGCGAAGCATCGATCCCGGCGAGCGCAGCTTCATCAAATCGCACGGCATTCGCGCGTTTACGATGAGCGAGCTGGACGAGCGCGGCATGGCCGACGTCATAGCGGAGGCGGTCGAGATTGCGACGCTCAACACTGCGGGGTTCCACGTCACGATGGACATGGATTTTCTGGATCCGTTCTACGCTCCCGGCGTGGGCACTCCTGAGCGCGGGGGCGCGACTTATCGCGAGGGGCATCTGGCGATGGAAAAGATAGCATACTCGGGCCGCGTGCTTTCGGTAGAGCTTACCGAGGTGAACCCGGTGTTCGACGTCAGCAATCAGACGGCGCAGCTTGCCGTGGAGCTGATACTGTCAGCGCTTGGGAAAAAGATTCTTTGATAGACCACTGATGAGACGGATTCGGCGGATTAACGCGGATCATCCGTGCGCATCCCTCAAATCCGTGTTGTCCGTGGTCCATTTGATTTTGAGGATTTGGATTGGATAAAAAGCTTCGAGTTGGTGTTATTTTCGGCGGTCGTTCAGGCGAGCACGAAGTATCTCTCCGTTCCGCTGAGTCGGTCATCAACGCGATGGACAAATCCAGGTATGAGATCGTACCGATCGCGATCAACAAACAGGGACGCTGGCTGGTATCAGGCGACGCCACGGCTTTGCTTCCGCAAGCGGTGATGAGCTCAACCAATCACGAGCAAGTCGCGATCATCGGCGATCCGACGCAGCAAGGTCTCACGCGGCTCGATCAGGGAAAGCACGCGCTGTCGAGCGAACCGCTTGACGTTGTGTTTCCGGTCTTGCACGGAACCTATGGCGAGGACGGTACGATTCAGGGGTTGCTCGAGATGGCCGGCGTGCCTTACGTTGGCGCTGGAGTGCTCGCCTCGGCGACCGGCATGGACAAAGTGATAATGAAGCAGTTGTTCGAGCGGGCCGGTCTCACGGTGATCAACTATGAATGGTTTTTGCGCTCTGCGTGGGAAGAGAATCACGACGCGGTGATGAAGCGAGTCAAGAAGTCGCTCGGGTTTCCGATGTTCGTCAAGCCCGCGAATCTCGGGTCGTCGGTTGGGATTTCAAAAGCCCGCAACACAAAAGAACTGCGCGGGGCAATCGACGACGCGGCGCGCTACGATCGCAAAATAGTCGTCGAGCGAGCCGTCGATGGGCGCGAAATCGAAGTTAGCGTTTTGGGCAACGAGCATCCGACTGCCAGCCTTCCGGGCGAGATAATCACCGGTCACGAATTCTACGATTACGAGGACAAGTACATCGACAATGCTTCTAGAACCGAAGTGCCCGCGAAGCTTCCGAAGAAGAGCGTCGAGCGAATTCAACGCGATGCAATTCGCGCGTTTCAAGCGATCGATGGGTCAGGCCTCGCGCGGGTTGATTTCTTTGTTGAACGCGGCTCGGGTCGCGTGATCGTCAACGAGGTAAACACGATGCCCGGGTTCACGTCGATAAGCATGTACGCGAAGCTATGGGAAGCGAGCGGCATTTCTTATTCGGAGCTTATCGATCGATTGATTCAGCTCGCGCTCGAACGGCACCGAGACAAGTCACGAAATCTGACCAGCTATCAGCCTAAGAAGTGATGAGTGATTCGTAATGCGTGATTCAGGTGTTGGAAATTCTGTGCCGCGTAGGGATTATCAGGACCTTCCCCTGCTGTTTGGATTGCTGCTCATCTGAGAAAGTGCAGGACGGGCAAGTACATCCCGCATTCATCAAAAAGAACACAAGGTCTATAATGTTCGTATCTCTCAGAGTCGAAGGAGGCGTAACCAGTGTTCTGCCCTCAGTGCGGTTCAACTCAAAACGATGACATCAAGTTCTGCAAAGCATGCGGTGGCAATCTGGCCGCCGTGCGACAGGCGGTGGCGATGCGCGACATCCCTGAGAAGTTCGACTGGAGCAAGACCTGGGTCGCGGAGATGTTTCTTTCAGAGGGCGAGCGTGAAAGGCGAAAAGAGCAACTCGAACTTCAGCGCGGGATCACTCCCGAGATCAAACGCGAGAAAGAGCTCAAGGCAGGCATTATTACTTCTTCCGTCGGCATCGGAGTGGCGATCTTCCTATACGTGATTATGCAGGGAGTTATTGGAAGCCTTCACAACCCGGGATCGGAGGTAGAGATCCTGAGCCGCGTGTGGATAGCTGGTGTGATTCCTTTCTTTATAGGTTTGGGAATAATTGTGAGTAGTCTTTTCGCGGGCCGGACCGGTCGGAAGAAAGCTAGGACCGACTCCCTCGAGCGCGGTAACGCGCATCAGGCGTTTCCGCCGAGCGATACTGAACGCTTCGCCGGCGCGCCTTTCAGCATCACCGATCAAACCACACGACACCTGGAAGATTCAGATAAGAAACTTGAAGTTGGTTCGCTCGCCGACGAGTCCCGAAGGGACTTCTGATGATAGCGTGCGTGAAGGCAATTGGTTGGCTTGACCGTTCTGCGGTGGCCGAGCATACAGCACAGTGGACAATAGCAATGGCACCCTTGACACACTACTATGACGTAGCTTAACATACGAACCTTTTTGGTAGTGGTTCTTTTCGTTTACTTTTTTCTCCAGCACCACAAAGGAGCGGAAATGGCGATCTTGAATAATCCCGCACTCGCCGGCGCCGCGCAATTCGACACCGTCATCTATGGCGCGCCGCCTCTCGCGTACCCGGCACCATTGGGCCAATATGTGATCTACAATACGCCGGATCCCGCGTATGTCACGGGTCGCATCAACGTTTCGGCGTTCGCCAATCTTGGTTTTGGCGCCACTTGGCCATTTACCAACACGAACGTGCCGCTCAATGGCCATGTTTGCGTGCCCCGTGGAAGAGGCCCTTTCCCTCTCGCCGTATTCGCGCATGGAAATCATGGTCCGCTCGAGAATTCCACTCCCGGATACTTGTATCTCTGCCAGTTGCTGGCGTCGCATGGGATTATCGCCGCGACGATCGACGTGAACTTCCTCAACGGAGGGAACTTCGGCGAGAACGACGGGCGAGCGATCGTTCACCTCGAGCACCTCAAACAGTTTCGAACCTGGAATAACACTGCCACCCATCCACTGCACGGCAAGGTCGACCTGAACCGGATTCTCATTGTGGGGCATTCGCGGGGAGGGGAAGCCGTGGGGCACGCCTCATTTTTCAATCGGCTCCCTTCGGTCGGCGGCGTCAATCTGGACGGGTCCGGGCCATTCTTCCTCGGTCCCTATCGCTTCGGATTGACCGCCGTTGCCGCCATCGCTCCGACGGACCGGCAATTCACGCCAGCCTCCGGGCCAACGGTTGTTCCGGATCCTACTACATCATTCACGGCAGCAAGGATTCGGACGTCTTTGACTTTCAGGGCTACCACACCTACGAACGCGCGCATGCCGTGGACTTGGCCAATCCCACCGTTTCCGACGGCAAGTTCAAGGCGATGTTGTGGGTGCACAAGGCGAACCACAACCAGTTCAACAGCATTTGGGCATCGGAAACAGCCCCCGGAGTGGCGATGCCGCGCGCCAGCCAGGAAGAGGTTGCGAAGGTCCACCTCGGCGCGCTGGCGCAGGCAGTGCTCTTAGACCGGGCGGAGTATCAGGACGTGCTGCGGGATCACGGCGCCGCCGTGGCGTGGGACGCGGCCGGCACCGAGTTCGTCTCGCAATATCAGGATCCCGAGCGGGTCTTCGTCCAACACAATCAGGAAGGCCTCGCCGCCCCGGTCGTCTCTCTGCCGGTTCAAGGCACCGTCGCTGCGGACGGCGTCGTCGCCACGCGCCAACTGACGGCACTCACCGGTGGCGTGACCACAACAATCACGCTTCAGCTCATATGGAACGCCCTCGGTGCTCGCCTGCTTTTGAGAGTGGATCCCGCAACGCTCCCCGCGGAACGGTACAAGACACTCGCGCTCCGCGTCGGACAGGGCACGGACGCCAACAACCCCGCCAACCGGGATCAGGACTTCACCCTGGAGGTGTCGAGCGGCTCGCACACCGCCGCGATTCCCGCGAGCTGCCTCCACAGGCTGCTGTATCCGGATGCCCCGCCTTTCGGGCCGGCGAAGATCATGATGCAGACCTTGCGGCTCCCGATCGAGCGGCTCGTCGAGTGTGGGGTGGACCCAACCGATCTTCGCTCCATCGCTCTTGTGTTCGACCGGCGAGCGACTGGCACGCTCTACGTCGGCGATTTACAATGTTCTAACTGATTCTGATCCATTGGAGGTATCGTCATGCAGCCACCAGCACCACCGAAAATCACTGCGGTAAAGGTCGACGCCGCCCGGCCCACCGAGGCTGACAGCATGGCGATTGCTCGGTTGAGCGCGGAAACGAATCGGTCACTCCCTGAGGTCCCCTACACCGTCAAGGTCCAGCTCAAGTCTAAGCCCCCGGTCACGTCGATGGCTTGGGCGCTTTATGTGGGCGACGTGCGCATCCCCAAGTATTGGGAATACGAGGACGGGATTTACTTCACGGTACTCGACCCGCAGTTTTTCTCCGACCACAAAGGAAAGCCGTTACGCTTCTCTCAGAACGGCGTCGACTTTTTCGACACCGGAATGAAGCTTCCGGCGCCGACCGCACCGGCAGCGCCCTCAAAATCCAAAGGCAAGGCGGCCCGGCCATCCAAAGGCAAGGCGCGATAAGCACTTCAACTTCGGCGGCACAGATGGCGCGTTAGGGCGCCCACGACTGACGAAATCCCGCTGCCGGACGGCAAGGGCAAATACCGCAACTTTCGTGGCTCACTCTTCGGTCTACACGCCTCTCGCGGGTGTACGTGGCCACGTCGGTTCCGGCCATGGCAGCGAACGTAGTGGTCCCGTCGGGTGTCGAGCGCGACGTATCTCGGCGACAGTCCACTCGTCCCGGCCTAACTGCAACGGCTTTTCGCGGTGGTAGTTTTATTCGATGCCCTCCTCGCTTCGACCAGAAGCTCAACTTCACGCCCCTAGCTATTTCACGCACCTTGACTTCGCAACGCGACATCGAGCAACGCCTTTGGATTGCGCTCAGCAATAAAAAGCAGTGTGCGAGCGGCGCCCGACGGAGCTCGGCGGCCTTGCTCCCAATCCTGTAATGTTCTTATCGATACTCCGAGCAATATTGCGAACCGTTCTTGTGAGAGCCCCGTCTTTTCGCGGATGCTCGCGACACTGGGAAGGTTCACAACGCGTCCGTGGCGACCGCTCTTTATCTCTCGGAGTCCCTGCACGATCTCGCGACCGATGTCCCGTTTCTCCTTAGTCATTCTCAATCTCCTCCCGAATCTGTCGAAGGACATGCGCGGGAATGTCCTCAATGACATTCTTCGGATACATAGTCAGCATCCACATCACGCCGTCGGCCCGCTTCAGATAGTAGATAACGCGGTAGCCGCCCCGCTTGCCTCGCCCAGCCGCCCGCCATCTAAGCTTGCGTACGCCGCCAGTACCCGGAATGACAGGACCACTCTCCGGCGCGGCCGCAAGAAACCACTGTAGCTCACTGTACTCGTCGTCGGTCAGATAGTCCTGTACGAGTCGAGTGAAAAGCTTCGTCTCTATGAAGCTGAACACCTTTCAAGTATACGGCAATGCCGTATGTAGTCAAGTATGAATCCAGGGAGTGGAAGGTGGTGACGAAATAATGGCCGGCTGCCTTGGCACTTCAGCGGGCTCCCACCAACCCTTGCACCGATTGAATCAGCTTTCCCGAGTCATAGCCTGCTCCGTCCCCGAAGACGATTGCGACTCTTTCTTTTTCGCTGATTTTCACCGCCGAGCTTCCTTCACCACGATCAAGTAGGCTTTCCTACTGCAATCGAACCGATGTGCGCGTCTTCGCCGAGAAACTTCGCGCCGTGGCCTTCTAACGGAGAGCGCCGA
>DASXSR010000286.1:0-3820 GCA_036505875.1 Blastocatellia bacterium
GGATTACACCAAACGACTCTTGCGCTCTCTTCAATCCAAAATCCAAAATCTGAAATCCAAAATCAGCTGGCGGAGAGGGTGGGATTCGAACCCACGGTACAGTTTCCCGTACACAGCATTTCCAGTGCTGCCAGTTAAGCCACTCCTGCACCTCTCCGTAAAGCAAACGATGAACGCTGAAGGATGAGTGATGAATTGGAAGCCGTCTGTTCATCATTCATCATTCAGCATTCATCGTTCAAACACTGGCGGAGAGGGTGGGATTCGAACCCACGGTACCCTTGCGAGTACAACGGTTTTCGAGACCGCCCGATTCAGCCGCTCTCGCACCTCTCCGCATCTTGTTGGGCCTTCCTGGAAGCGCGGGCAGCTCGCCCGATCAGTCAAAGCGAGCAACTCTTGGCAACCGTGCAGGCCAGTCGCCTGCGCTCCCAGAAATTAACGTCTTTCAAGAAAAAAGGATTGTAGCACTCGCCGACATTCGTCCTCAAGCATGCCGCCTTCCACGCTCACCTGATGATTCAGAAAATCACTCGTGCATATCCCGAAGTGCGTCTCGACCGCGCCGGCCTTTGGGTCCTTAGCTCCGTAAACCAGTCTCGCCACTCGCGCATGCACAAGCGCCCCCGCGCACATCGCGCAAGGCTCGATGGTCGAGTAAACGGTCACACCATTGAGACGATAGTTTCCGATCGTCCGAGCCGCTTCTCGTAACGCCACGATCTCAGCGTGGGCAGTGGGATCGTTCAAAGCGATGACCGCGTTCCTTCCACTGCCGATGATGTCGCCCTCAAGAACAACCACAGCGCCGACGGGAACTTCCCCGTCATGTGCTGACCTCTCGGCCTCGGCAATTGCCGCTCGCATGAACTGTTCATCCGTGGATTGCACTGTTCTAGTCGATCTTAGCCACACCATTGCCGGGCGTTGGAAAGCGCGTGAATACCGCCGGATCGTGACCGGGAATAATCAAGCGCGGATTGGATGCCAGTTGCTTCATCCGATCCTGGGCCTTGAGGTTTGAATCGGCATCCCACGTCTGCGCGATAGCCGCGCGCTTGTCGAGGTTTTCATAGAGATAAAGATTGTCCGACGCGACGACCGCCGTCCCGGACTTCGTGTTCACACTCACGTACTGGGAAGCATGTGTGTGCCGCCCGCCGGTGTAGAACTTGATCCCTTCGATTCCCCCTTGATCATCCCCTCTTACGAGCCGAACTCGACCTTGAGTATTAACTCTCACCAACGCCAACACGTCTTCAGCGTCGACGCCGCCGTGAGAGCCACCCGGCTGCCACGCTTCGCCGGTGTAATAGGAGTACTCGTCCTGCTGAATCCACACTCGAGCTTTCGGGAACAGGTCCATACCATCAGCGTGGTCCCAATGCATGTGAGTGATAATCAGATCGTTGATGTCCTCGGGCTTGAGTCCGACTTTCGAGATTGCCTCTGAAGGCTTGACGAAATCCTTGACCTTCCACTGCTTGAAAAACTTGTCGCGATAAAATCCAGAGTCCACAAGAATGTTCGCGCCGTTTGAACCTTTCAGCAGCCACACCATCATCCGGATGTCGAGTTTACGCGAGCGGTCCGCGCCTGCAACGAGACTGGCGACTGGAAAGTCGGGGATAACGGCGTAGCTGATGGCAAAGATTTCATAACTGGGCTTCGCTGGGTTTTGATGTCCCAACACCGGCGCCCACAGCGCTGAAAGAACGAAACCCAAAGTCAGTTTTCGCATTGTGTTTTCGCCTCGATCGTTATACCAAATTTTTTGCTGCTCAAAATCACGCGCCCGTCGAAGAGGCGCCCGACTAATCAGTTCGCTCGATCTGGACTTCAGCGCTGAAATCTGGAATCCCGCATTCGGGATCAGACACGCCGCGTTGAATCAAGACATTTCCCTCAGGCCAATGAACTTGAACATTCCCTCTTGCGATCGGCGCGATTCGGCAACGCGCTTCCAGCCGGCCAACACGGCTCGTTATCAGAAGCTGATCGCCGTCCGAGAGTCCCAACCTCTCCGCATCTTCGCTGTTCATCAGCACCTCATCGCGACGCGCGCCGGTGAGAGGATCGCGATCCTTCCCGACCATGCTGTTGAATTGTTTGCCCCGCCGCGTCGAGAGTCGAAGTTTAGCAGTCGAGATTGTCTCAGAGATCTGGATCATGGAAAATCTGGCTCGTCCATCAAGCGTTGGAAACTGAATCACTAAGCTCCCATCTTCATTTTGTCCTTCGCATAAACGCTCGCCACCCCACTGGATCTGATCGCCCGCCTTGCGCAGATGCTGAATGCCTTCGTAAGCCGGAACCGCTTCAGCAATCTCCTCACGGACGGCTTGGGCATCGTCGAAGTGAATGAAGTGAGCGCTGTCGGGCCGAGCACGTTCGGCGATCCGCATCGGAATCTCCCATTCTGGAAGTGAGTCGCCGATTCGACGGCCCGGAATCTCAGGGCTAAAGAGTATCCGTCGTTCGGTCGTTGTTTCAGTTCCGCCGCCGCGCTGCTCGTAGCGAGTTTGCGCTGGAAGCAGCACAACCGCGTCGGCCGGCTCGAGCATCATCTGCGGGGTGAGGACGATATCTTGATGAATGCGTAACGATATTTGCTTGACCGCCTGGCGCACGTACTCAGGTTCGGGCAATGTCTCGAGAAAATTGCCGCCGACTTGATAAAGCACGTCGAGCTTACCTTCGTGCGCCGCGTCGATCATCTCGACGGCGTTCATTCCGCGCCAGCTTGGAACTTCGAAACCCCACAAGTCGGAGAACTGCTTGGCGCCGGCTTCGTCGATTGCGGCTCCGCCTGGAAATTGATTTGGGATCGCGCCGACTTCGGCGCCGCCCTGTACGCCCGAGTGTCCACGAATCGCCATCAGCCCGCATTTCCGGCGGCCGACAAAACCGCGTGTCAAAGCAAGATCGATGATGGCCCGCACGTTTTCGACCGCATCCCGATGTTGAGTGATCCCCATCGACCACACGAAAACGGCGGTCCTTGATTCGGCGATCATTCGAGCAAATCGCAACATCTCTTCGCGTGTGGAGCCCGACGCCGATTCGAGCAGTTCCCAGGACGTGGCTCCGAGAGCCTGTTTCAAGCCATCGAAGCCGGCGGTCTTCTCGGCGATGAAAGCCTCATTGACCCAACCTTGATCGATCAAATGCTTGATGACTCCGGCAATGAACGCCTTGTCGCCACCGGTGTTGACCTGAAAAAACGCATCCGCGATGCGGGTGCCAAAAAGCGCGCTTTCGACAACCGATGGAACCCAATAACGCTCAAGCCCCGGTTCGCGATAGGGATTAACTACGACCACGCGCGTACCAAGCTTCTTTGCGTGATAGATGTACTTGGTTGTGACGGGTTGGTTGTTGGGCGTGTTGCTTCCAAAAAGGACCAGGAGATCGGTTCCAATCCAGTCCGTGTAAGAACAAGTCGAAGCGGCCACCCCGAGTGCTTGCTTGAGCGCAACCGTTGAAGGCGCGTGACAAATGCGTGACGAGTTGTCGATGTTGTTTGTGCCAAGGAATCGGGCAGCTTTTTGTGCGACATAGTATGTTTCGTTCGTAAGACCTCGCGAGGTGAGATAAAAAGCAAGTCGTTGCGGGTCGGTGTGAGTCAGCCGGGCAACAATGACATCAATCGCTTCATCCCACGGCACGCGCATGAAGCCTCGCTCTCCTTTCCGTCTGATCATCGGATAAGGCAAACGGCCAAGCTCTCGCAACTGGGCAGCAGGCATCCGAGCAAGCTTGCTCGCGTCTTCGAGTAGGCTCACATCGAGCGCTGGCATCGTGTTCAACCGCAGCAGAT
>DASXSR010000287.1:0-2762 GCA_036505875.1 Blastocatellia bacterium
TTTGGAGGCACCGACGGCGTGGGAAGGGCAGCACGTAGCTCTCGCCCGAGCCGCCGCTGATGCGAAGCCGTTTTTGAGGGCAGAATGATCAGAAAGTGGTCAATTTTGAACAGATTCTATTCGCAAACGGGCGCATGCTCAACTTGACCGAGGCGCCACCTCAAGGCGACCGGGCTTTCAATTCAACTTTTTCACCGGAACCCATCCGGGTGTCCGTTGCCTCGCTCCGAAAACATGTCGGACGAAAGGAAATACCATGCAAGTACCTTCAATGCTGCAAGGAGAATCGCTGAAGCGTCTGCTGCAAGGCGCAGCCGCTGGTGCGATCGCAACCATGTTTGTTGGCTTTTACTGGGGCGGCTGGTCGCTCGGCAGCACCGCTGACAAGATGGCAAAACAGCGCTCAGAGCTGGCGGTCGTAGCCGCCCTGGCTCCCGTGTGCGCCGACAAGTTCCGCGCACTGCCGGACGCCGAGGCGAAACAAGTCGCGCTTTCGAAGGTCGAATCGTGGAAGCGTCGGGACGAATTCCCCAAAGAGTTCGTGACCCTCCCGGGTGAATCGTACCCGAGTTCCGCTCTTGTGGACGCGTGCTACACGCTGTTGCTTGCACCGAAGTCGGCCGCGCTCAAATAAGATAACCGCCACCTCAGGAGGATCGCCAGATGTGGTTCTATGTCCAGATGGGGCTCCCTTTGTTGACCATCGCTTTGACTGCCGCGATCTGCTTCAGCGTGGCGTCATTCATTATGAGTCGGAGCGTAAAGCCTCATCAGCCATAATCTCTGCACCCATTCAGGGCGTAACGACCGGAACTGTTGCGAGTGTATCTTGCGGCCCCTTCCGAAGATAGAAGCTCCGGCCTTGTCTCCACTCAGGTCGGCCGACCCCGCTTTTGAACTTGCCTGCAGGATCATCGTGATGAAATCGCTGCTGTGGATAGATGAGGTTTGTACCGAGCACTTGTAGTTTTTGGCGCCGCCGGGCTTTTCTTACAGGCGCGCAGCTCAAGTGCGTCACTCGCCGGTTGATTTGAGCCTGTTACCTATTTTCGGCTCTGCGCAAGATTTGACAACGCTCACCCAGATAGCCACAGGAGTACGCAATGCACACGCGTCGGTTTGGAAGAAAACTCAAGCTTCCCTCGACGATCGCAATCAAACATCAGATCAGAAAATTGATGTTTGAAGATTCAGTCAAGAAGGCAAAGGCTGAAGCAAGGGCTGAAGTATTTCGCGGACAACCGAGCGAAGAACTGCTCGTAAACGCCAATATAGTCTCTGGTCGCATTCGGCAGTCGTAAGGAGCTTGATATGCCAGCTGCCCACACCGCGAACTTTCTAAATCTCATCAATACCGCGCTTGAGGATATATCTCGTGGGGTGGCCAGTCCTCATCACCTCCACAACATACGTTGTGGAATAGAGAATATTTTGTCTCTCCTCAAATACAACAACGAGGTTGTTGAAAAAGCGGATCAGCTCTCACGTCGAGCCTATGACTACGTCACATACCACGACCTAGTCACATCGAAAACTAGTGATTGGACGAGTGGCGAGGACGTTGATCGCCTGCGAGCTGTTCGCGAGGCGCTTGCCGGTTTTTGCTCTGCGGTAGAGTACAGTCAGCCGAACTCCAGGGTCCGTATGCTCGAACTAGCTTAAAATCACTTAGAGCGCTTTCCGGCGGAGTTGAATCGGGGATTCCCAATTGTGCGTGAGTGAGCGAGTCTTGCGGCATTGATTCGGGGTTCTGGGGGGACCAAATCGATGCCGAAGCCCTATTCTGATGACTTGCGTGAACGCGTTATCGAAGCCGTCGTGGCCGGAGCATCTCGGCGGGAAGCGGCCGAAAGCTTCAGCCTGAGCGCCAGTTCGGCGGTGAGATGGTTGCAGCGCTGGCGTGACAGCGGAAGCACCAGAGCAAAGCTGAGCGGCGGGAGTACGTCGCCGTTGGAGGAGCAGGTGGAATGGCTGTTGGCTCTGGTAGCCGAGCAACCGGATCTGACCTTGGATGAGATCGTTGCGGCGATGCGCAAGCAACGAATTCCAGGCAGTCGCACCGCGGTCTGGCGATTTTTCGAGCGACATAATGTCACCGTCAAAAAAAGCCTGCGCGCGAGCGAGCAAGAACGGGCGGACGTGGCGCGGGCGCGGCGGCGCTGGATTCGCAAGCAAGGCCTGCTTGATCCCGCCAGATTGGTGTTTATCGACGAGACCGCCACCAGCACCAGCTTGGTGAGACTTCGGGGCCGTTGCCCGCGGGGCGAACGATTGGTCGGGTCCGTTCCCCACGGCCATTGGAAGACCATCACCCTGGTTGTCGGACTGCGCCACGACGGGATGGTCGCACCCTTCGTGATCGATGGGCCGATGAACGGGACAATCTTCCTCGCATACGTCGAACAATGTCTGGCTCCAACGCTCGACCGCCGTGACGTCGTCATCATGGACAACCTTCCGGCTCATAAGGTAGCCGGTGTGACGGACGCGATCGAGGCTGTGGGTGCGACGGCATTCTATCTGCCACCGTACTCACCTGATCTCAACCCGATCGAACAGGTCTTCAGCAAACTCAAAGCGCTCCTACGAAAGGCCGCCGAGCGCACCGTTCCGAAACTCTGGCGCAGAATTCGCGCGCTCCTGCGAACCATAAGCGACGAGGAGTGCCTCAACTTTTTCCGCCATGCAGGCTACGCTTCAATATGAGCGGAATCCGCTCTAACTCGGAGCGTTTGACCACCAGGTTTGCGGGATAGCCAGGG